>NZ_JBSFKI010000014.1:0-241206 GCF_053598475.1 Kitasatospora sp. NPDC001119 | reverse complement strand
CATGATGGCGGTGAACTCGCCCTGGGGGAACACGACGCTGACGTTGTCGAGGGCGACGACGCGGGTCTCCCCCTCCCCGTAGACCTTGTTCAGGCCGGTGGCTCGGGCGGCCGCCAGGCCGGTGCGGACGGCGGTTGCGGTCGACGTGGTCACGGGGACTCCTAGTGCTCGCGGACTTGTACCTCCATGCTCCGCGACGTGATCATGGTTCTGCGTCGCTCCGCCGGACGGTTGGTCCTACCACCGCTGGGCGTAGGGGCGGGCGACCCCCTCCTCCTGCGGTATGACGTGAACCCTGAGGCGGACGGGTGGCCGGAACGGATATCCTTCGTGGCCGAATCCCGGACAGTTCGTCAGATGGCAAGGAAACATGACAACTTCCGGGGCTGGGAACATGCGAAAGGGTGATCCGGGAGACTAGGCTCAGGGGGTCCCACAGACGCCCGGATGGTGGAACGCAGACACGGGCAGCTTAAAACTGCTTGGCCGCGAGGCCGTGCCGGTTCGAGTCCGGCTCCGGGCACCGATCACCCGGCGGGGGCGCGACGGCGTCCCCGCCGGTCGTTGTTCACCGGATCCTCCTCGCGGCGTATCCCGGAATTTTTGCCAAGCCATTACCCTTGTGCATGGGCGGTGCAGTGCCGCCACGGAGGGAATGAGCAATGAGAAGCAGCAACCCGGTCTTCTCGCGGGAGGGGTCCTTCACCCGCGACTCCGGCTACGCGGGGTTCGGTGCCGCGCAGGCCGGGACCCAGCACGGCCAGAACCAGTACGGCCAGAACCCCTACGCGGGTACGCCCTACGCCCAGCAGCAGCCGCAGGGCCAGCCCATGACCGACGAGCAGCTCTACGAGCTGTACAACGGGCCCTCGGCGGGCCCGGCGGCCACCGGGCGGATGACGCTGGACGACGTGGTCGCCCGCACCGCCATGACGCTGCTGACGCTGGTCGTCGCCGGCGCGGTGGCCTGGTTCGCGCTGCCGTTCGAGAACTTCGGCTTCGCGATCGCCGCCAGCCTGGTGGCCACGGTCCTCGGCCTGGTGGTCTCCTTCAAGCGCAGCGTCAGCCCGCCGCTGATCCTGACCTACGCGGCCCTCCAGGGCTTCGCGATGGGCGCCGTGTCGCACGCAGCCAACACCATGCTGAACGGCATCGTGATCCAGGCGGTGCTGGGCACGGCGGCGGTCTTCGCGGCGACGCTGTTCGCCTACAAGAGCGGCCGGATCCGGGTCACCGCGCGCTACCAGCGGATCGGCATCTCGATCGCCCTGGGCTTCGTGCTGCTGATGCTGGTCAACATGATCGCGATGGCCTTCGGCGCCGACATGGGCCTGCGCTCCGGCCCGCTGGGCATCGTGGTCGGCCTGATCGGCATCGGCCTGGGCGCCTTCTTCCTGTCGCTGGACTTCGCGGAGATCGAGGAGGCCATCGCCCAGGGCGCCCCGCAGCGGGAGTCCTGGCGGGCCGCCTTCGGGCTCACCGTGGCGCTGGTCTGGATCTACGTGGAGATGCTGCGGCTGATCGCGATCCTGCGCGGCGACGACTGACGGTCCCTTCCTTCGTGAACCACTGCCGCCGGGCCCCGGAGCGACTCGCTCCGGGGCCCGGCGGCTTTTCGCCTAGGCTCGCTGCCATGCATGACGTAGAGCCCCACGACGTAGCGCCCCTGGACGTGGACCCCCTGGTCGAAGCCGTCGAGTCCCTGGCGGATCGTTTCCGCTCGCTGCCGCAGAGCAGGCTGCTGGGCGCCGTGCCCGGGTACGGGTCGCGGGCGGCGGCCGCGCTGGAGCTGGCCCGGCGGCTGGTCGCGCTGACGGCGGCGGTGGAGGGCGGCCCGCGGCGGGAGTTCCCGGACGCCGGGGCCTTCGCGGTGGGGGACCAGCTGGCCGTCGCCGGGCACGACCTGGCGGCCGCGCTCACGGGGCTGCGGGAGGACGCCCCGGTGGGGCTGCCGGAGGGGCCGGTGGCGGCGGCCGCGGTGCTGGCCCGGGCGGTGGCGGCGGCGCGGGAGACGGCGGTGCTCTGCGGCTGAGGCCCGGAGGAGTCCGGACACGCCGAAGGCCGGCCGGGTCGGTAACCCCGTGACCCGGCCGGCCTTCGGCGCGCTGCTGCTGGTGATCCGGTGTCAGATGCTGGCGACCACCCGGTCGGCCAGCACGTAGACGGCCTCCTCGTCGGTGGAGAAGGTCAGCGAGTACGAGCCGGAGAAGCGCGAGCCGCCGAGCAGCCGGACGTGCTCACCGGCGCGGACCGCGTCGATCAGCCGGTAGGCGGCCTCCCGGTCGCCCGGGGCCACGCAGAGGGTGGTGCCGTCGGCGAAGGCGTACACGTCCAGGGTGCCCAGCGGGCCCGGGCGGACGTCGACCAGGGCGACGGCCTCCTCGGCGAGGGCGGCCAGCCGGCTGTCCGTCCACTCCCGGGACGGCGCCTGGCTGGGCACGAAGTCGGGGTGCGAGGGGTGGCGGCGCGGGTCGGGCGCGGCGACCGGGGCCTCCTCGACGGCCTGGTCGGCGTCCAGCAGCCCGGCCTCCAGGCCGGTGGCCAACAGGTCGGCCTCGCGGCGGGCCCGGGCGTCCTTGGTCTCGCCGGCCGGGTGGCCGGGGCGCAGCGGCACGCCGCCCTCGCCGCCGGGCTCGGCCGGGGCGGAGCCGCCCTCGTTGATCAGATCCTCCAGCGCGGAGCGCAGCGCCTCGCCGAACTCCGGGTCCATCGTCCCGGCGTTGTCGACGGCGTCCTGCGGGCCGGTGGGGCGGGGGAAGAAGAGCGGCCACTCCTCGGTGCCGGAGAAGGTGCCGGAGAACGGGGAGTCGAACAGCGGCGCGTCCTCGGCCGCGCGGGCCTCCTGCTCGGCCCAGAACGCCCGGGCCTCCGTGATCTCCCGCTCGCGGTCGGCGGCGAGCGCCTCGGTGACGGCCCGGCGTATCGCGGCCTCGTCCACGGGTGCGGGCGCGGACGGGGCCGCGGCCCGTGCGTCCAGCCGGCGGGAGAGCCCGCGGAGGTGGAGCAGCACGGCGGTCGACACGGCGATCAGGATCAGCAGCAGGATGGTGTAGACGGCGCTCACGGAACGTACTCCTAGCGAGGAGCGGAACGGGGTTACGTGTCCACACTGCCGCATGCGGGGCTGTTACCGCAGGGGCGAATGTCCAATTCATCCCGGACTTTCGCTCTTGTCCCCAAATTGTTAGGTAACACCGTTCTACGCAGTGGAGTTGATCCGCTCCGCAGTGTCGATTTCCGGGTCGAAAACGAACGAAATGAGGGCCGGATCGACCTCTCGGTGTGATCCGGCCCTCAATTACGCTGCGTCACTCCAAATGGGTGGTCCAGACCCTTCGGAGGGCGCCCGGAGGGTCAGCTGAGGCGCTCGATCACCATCGCCATGCCCTGGCCGCCGCCGACGCACATGGTCTCCAGGCCGAACTGCTTGTCGTGCCACTGCAGGGAGTTGATCAGCGTGGTGGTGATCCGGGCGCCGGTCATGCCGAAGGGGTGGCCGACCGCGATCGCGCCACCGTTGACGTTCAGCCGGTCCAGGTCGACGCCGAGGTCACGGTAGGAGGGGATCACCTGGGCGGCGAAGGCCTCGTTGATCTCGACCAGGTCGATGTCACCGATGGTCAGGCCGGCCCGCTTGAGCGCCTGCTTGGAGGCCTCGACCGGGCCGTAGCCCATGATCTCGGGGGAGAGCGCGCTGACACCGGTGGAGACCACCCGGGCGAGCGGGGTGATGCCCAGCTCGCGGGCCTTGGTGTCGGACATGATCACCAGCGCGGCCGCGCCGTCGTTCAGCGGGCAGCAGTTACCCGCGGTCACGGTGCCGTCGGGGCGGAACACCGGCTTCAGGCCGGCCACGCCCTCCAGGGTGACGCCGGCGCGCGGGCCGTCGTCCGTGCTGACCACGGTGCCGTCCGGGAGCGTCACCGGGGTGATCTCGCGCTCCCAGAAGCCGGCCTTGATGGCGGCCTCGGCGAGGTTCTGCGAGCGGACGCCGAACTCGTCCTGCTCGGCGCGGGTGATGCCCTTGAGCGCGGCCAGGTTCTCGGCGGTCTGGCCCATCGCGATGTAGGCGTCCGGCACCAGGCCGTCCTCGCGCGGGTCGTGCCACTCGCCGCCACCTTCTTCGGCGCGCTTCTTCGTACGGGCCTGGGCCTCGTCGAAGACCGGGTTCATGGTGCCCGGCAGGCCGTCCGAGGTGCCGTTGACGCTGCGCGAGACGGTCTCCACGCCGGCCGAGACGAAGACGTCGCCCTCGCCCGCCCTGATCGCGTGCAGCGCCATCCGCGTGGTCTGGAGCGAGGAGGAGCAGTAGCGGGTGATGGTGGCGCCCGGCAGGTAGTCCATGCCCATCTGGACGGCCACGATGCGGGCCAGGTTGTGGCCCTGCTCGCCGCCGGGCAGGCCGCAGCCCAGCATCAGGTCGTCGATCTCGCGCGGGTCGAGCTGCGGGACCTTGGCCAGGGCGGCCTGGATGACGTGGGCGGTCAGGTCGTCCGGGCGGACGTCCTTGAGCGAGCCCTTGAAGGCCCGGCCGATCGGCGAACGGGTGGCGCTGACGATGACGGCTTCGGGCATGGCGGGCTCCTCGCTGGGTGACGGCGGACCTGACGTCCGGGAGGAAAGTTACCGCCTGGTAGATCAGGCGTCACCCGCCCCAGCGTGTGAGCTGGCCGACGTATTCCCGGGGCCCCCGTCGGGGGTCGTACCGGGCTCCTTCCCGCTCTCCGGGCCGGGCAGACCGATCCGCAGCCGGTGCCTCAACTGGGCCCAGCGGCGGCCCGCGCCCTCCGCCGGTACGGCCGCCACCTCGGTGCCCTCCCGACCGGCCGCCGTGGCGGCCGCGACCGCGACCGGCAGCACCGCGCCGCCCGGGACGGCCGTGGCAGGACGCTCCTCCTCCGGCCAGAGCCCGAGCGCGGCGCAGACCGAGGGCAGCACGGCCATCGCGGCGGTCGCGTAGCCCTGGGCGGAGGGGTGGTAGCGGTCGGCGGCGAACATCTCCGGGCGGGCGGCGAACTCCGGGCCCAGCAGCGAGCCCAGCGAGACCGTCCGGCCGCCCGCCTCCACCACCGCGATGGTCTGCGCGGCGGCCAGCTGCCGGCTCAGCCGGCGGGCCACCCAGCGCAGCGGCGGCCGCACCGGCTTGATCGTCCCGAGGTCCGGGCAGGTGCCCACCACCACCTCGCAGCCGTTGGCGCGCAGGGCGGCGACGGCCTCGCCGAGCTGGCGGACGGCCAGCTGGGCCGGGCTGTGCCGGGTCACGTCGTTGGCGCCGACCATGATGACGGCGACGTCCGGGTGGTGCGGCAGGGCCTGCTCCAGCTGGCCGGAGAGGTCGGCGGAGCGGCCGCCGGAGCGGGCCACGTTGACCAGCCGGACCGGGCGCTCGGCCACCGAGGCGAGGCCCGCGGCCAGCAGCGCGCCCGGGGTCTCGCCGGCCCGGGCCACGCCGAGGCCGGCGCCGGTGGAGTCGCCGAGGACGGCCAGCACGAGCGGGGCCTGCGGGTCGGCGGCGCGGTCGGCGAAGGCCTCCCCGTAGACGCCGTCCGCCTTGGGCGGGACGGTCTCCAGGACGCCGATGGCCTGGATGGCGAGTCTGCTCTCGGTCACCAGCAGGCCGACGACGCCCACCCCGAGCAGGCCGAGGCCGCCGCCGCCGTACGCCGCCGCGGTGGCGATCCGGCGGGCCACCCGGGCCCGCGAGTCCCGTGCCCCTGGCATCCGGTGCCCCCTTCACGTGCTCTCCTGCCGGCCCCTCCGGGGCCACGGCCATGCCTGCACAGCGCTCTTACCCGTGCGGAGGGCGGGAGTACCGGGGGTGCCGCTGGGGGTGGGCCATTGGGGGAGGGGTGCAGGAGGGGAGCCGCGGGGCGGGTGCCACGCCCTACGCTTTGCAGTACCGAACTCCGCAGTACCGAAATCGCATGCCCACAGACCGGGAGGATCCCCGTGCGGTACCACAACTCGATCATCGACCTCGTCGGCAACACGCCGCTGGTCAAGCTGAACAAGGTCACCGAGGGCATCAGCGCGACAGTGCTGGCCAAGGTCGAGTACTTCAACCCCGGCGGCTCGGTCAAGGACCGCATCGCGATGCGCATGATCGAGGCCGCCGAGGCCTCGGGCGCACTCAAGCCGGGCGGCACCATCGTCGAGCCGACCTCCGGCAACACCGGTGTCGGCCTGGCGATCGTGGCCCAGCAGAAGGGCTACAAGTGCATCTTCGTCTGTCCTGACAAGGTCTCCACCGACAAGATCAACACCCTGCGCGCGTACGGCGCCGAGGTGGTCGTCTGTCCGACCGCCGTCGCCCCGGAGCACCCGGACTCCTACTACAACGTCTCCGACCGCCTGGTCCGGGAGACCCCGAACGCCTGGAAGCCGGACCAGTACTCCAACCCGGACAACCCGGCCTCGCACTACCACTCCACCGGCCCGGAGCTGTGGGAGCAGACCGACGGGAAGATCACCCACTTCGTGGCGGGCGTCGGCACCGGCGGCACCATCTCCGGCACCGGCAACTACCTGAAGGAGGCCTCCGGCGGCAAGGTCAAGGTGATCGGCGCCGACCCGGAGGGCTCGGTCTACTCGGGAGGCACCGGCCGGCCGTACCTGGTCGAGGGCGTCGGTGAGGACTTCTGGCCGACCGCCTACGACCGCGGTGTCGCGGACGAGATCGTCGCGGTCTCCGACAAGGACTCGTTCCAGATGACCCGCCGCCTGGCCAAGGAGGAGGGCCTGCTGGTCGGCGGCTCCTGCGGCATGGCCGTGGTGGCCGCGCTGGAGGTCGCCAAGAAGCTCGGTCCGGACGACGTCGTCGTGGTGCTGCTGCCGGACGGCGGCCGCGGCTACCTGTCGAAGATCTTCAACGACGACTGGATGGCCGACTACGGCTTCCTGCCCTCGGCCACCGACGAGGCGCACATCGGCGAGGTGCTGGCCCGCAAGGAGTCCCTCGCGCAGGGCGGCGTCCCGCAGTTCGTCCACATGCACCCCAACGAGACGGTCGCCGAGGCGGTCCGGGTGCTGCGCGAGTACGGCGTCTCGCAGATGCCGGTGGTCTCCCCGGGCGCCGGCCACCCGGACATCATGGCCGGCGAGGTGATCGGTTCGGTGGTGGAGAAGCTGCTGCTGGAGGGCATCTTCGCCAAGGACATCGAGCTCACCGACACGCTGGACAAGGTGATGTCCAAGCCGCTGCCGGTGGTCGGCTCGGGCGAGACCGTCACCAACCTGATGACCGTGCTGGAGAAGGCCGACGCGGCCGTCGTGCTGGTGGAGGGCAAGCCGCAGGGCATCGTCACCCGCCAGGACCTGCTGGGCTTCCTGACCGGCCGCGCCCAGCACTGACCCGGCGTCACCACCGCCCCCTGCGGATGGATGCGGAGGATTCGTCCACGGGGGAAGTGGTACACCGGCGTCACCTGTCCGCAGCACGTGGTTAACACGGCTCGGGCATCGTGGTGGTCAACGGCAGGACGCCGAGTGAGGCGACGGCAACCGTCCGGGAGCGGCTCCCCGGCGACCGCGGTCGGCTCCGGACACATCGGGTGGCCCTGACCCGGCCGCTGTGTCCTCCCGCCGCGGGAGGCGCCGTCGTCCCGCCCCTGACCGGCCCCGGCCGGTCGACAGGGTGCGGCGGCTCCCGCGGCAGCACCGCGCCGCACGGCGCGTGTCCCGCGGCTCCCGGGTGGGGGAGCCCAGGCGGGGAACGGTGGGGCCGGTCCTTCTCCGAGGGGCCGGCCCCTTCCGTTCGCCGCCGTCGCACGTTCCGTTCGCGCCGTTCACGCCGGGCGCGCGGGGTGCACTCCGAGCGGCCGCCCGTGCGCCGCGCCGGGCGCGCCCGTCCCGTACGCTCGCACGCATGACCAGCACTGAAACGACCGACCAGGATGCCCCGCGCTACGTCCGGGTGAAGATCGAGCTCATCGCGGAGATCACCGACGAGGGCGCGCTCAAGGCGGCCGCCCTGGAGGCCGTCACCGCGGACGAGTACCTCGACGACGAGGAGCGCGCCCAGTCCGTCGAGGCCATCGAGGTGGACCCGTCGGGTTCGCTCGCCCACTTCATCGACCCCGTCGCGCTGCTCGGCGACGTGCCCGGCGTGGAGCTCGCCTCGGCGACCTGGGAGTCGGCGCAGACCGAGTTCGACCCGGACGACGAGGAGTGGGACGAGTACGCGGTGGAAGGCTCCGCCGAGTAGGGCGGGGAACCGTCGGGTGACGGTCCTCACCGTCACCGCCCGTGAACGCCCGGTCCGCTCCGCGGGCCGGGCGTTTTGTCCCTGTTCGTCGGGAAGTTGGGTCATCTCATACGATCGCTTACCCTTCGGTGATGGAACCGTGAACGGGCGTATTGCGTTTCTGTATCCGTAATGCCCGGGATGATCAGCAGGGAGACGCGACGTGACGGCACGGGACGGTCAGGGACGGGCGGCCGGAAGCAGCTGGAGCCGACGCGGGGTCCTCGCGGGCCTGATCGGAGCGCCCGTCCTGCTGCTGACCGCCTGCAACGACAACAGCGCCAACAGCGCCAGCGGCGGTAGCGGCGGCTCCGGCGGCGCGAACGGCACCCCGGCCTCCGGCGGTACGGGCAGCAGCGCCCCCAAGACCTCGGCCGCGGTCATCACCGTCACCCCGGCCGACGGCGCCGCCTCCGCGAGCTTCAGCGAGCCGGTCAAGGTCGCCGTCGCCAACGGCACCCTGACCAGCGTCAAGGTCACCGACACCGCCGGCAAGGAGCTGGCCGGCCAGCTCTCCGCCGACGGCACCGGCTGGACCTCGGCCGCCGCCCCCGCCAGCGGCACCAAGTACACCGTCGCCGCCGTCGCCCTCGACAAGGACAAGCTGGAGGCGGACTCCAACGCCGTCTTCACCACGGCGACCCCGGCCAACACCTTCGTCGGCTACTTCACCCCCGAGGACGGCTCGACGGTCGGCGTCGGCATGCCGGTCTCGATCAACTTCAGCAAGCCGGTCACCGACCGCAAGGCCGTCCAGCAGGCGATCACCGTGATAGCCGAGCCGGGCGTCGAGATCGTCGGCCACTGGTTCTCCAGCACCCGCCTCGACTTCCGGCCGCAGGAGTACTGGGCCAAGGGCACCAAGGTCACCCTCAAGCTCCGGCTCAAGGACGTCGAGGGCGCCAAGGGCGTGTACGGCACCCAGTCCAAGGACGTGAGCTTCACCATCGGCCGGGCCCAGACCAGCGTCGCCGACCTCGCCGCCAAGAAGCTCACCGTCACCACCGACGGCCAGGTCAGCGCGGTCTACAAGATCTCCGGCGGCTCGCCCGAGCACATGACCTGGGGCGGCAAGATGGTGATCTCCGAGCAGTACACCCAGACCCGGATGAACTCGCAGACCGTCAACCTGGGCAGCGAGTACGACATCGCGGACGTGCCGCACGCCCAGCGCCTCAGCACCTCGGGCACCTTCATCCACGGCAACTACTGGTCCTCGCCGTCGATCTTCGGCGGCCAGAACACCAGCCACGGCTGCATCGGCCTCCGGGACACCAAGGGCGCCCAGGACAGCGGTACGGACGGCTTCAAGTTCTACAAGTCCTCGATGGTCGGCGACGTGGTCGAGGTCGTGAACTCCGGCGACAAGACGGTCGCCCCGGACAACGGCCTGAACGGCTGGAACATGGGCTGGGCCGCCTGGAAGGCCGGCAGCGCCGTCTGACCCGGCCCCGCACCCCGACCGGCCGGACCCCGGTCGGAGAACCCACCGGTCGGAAAAACTCCCCGGGCGGACCGAACCTCGCGGTCCGCCCGAGGAGTAGGACGGGTGTGAAACGCGAGCAGAGACAGCGGCAGGACGACGAGTTCAGCGAGTTCGTCGCCGGGAGCGGTCGGCAACTGCTGCGGCTGGCCGAGCTGTTGACCGGCGACCCGGACCGGGCCAAGGACATCGTGCAGTCGGCGCTGGAGCGCGCCTACCTGCACTGGCACCGGATCACCGGGGACGACCCCACCGCGTACGTCCGCCGGATCGTGGTCAACCAGCACCGCGACTGGTGGCGCCGACTGCGCAACCACGAGCTGCCCGTCGAGCACACCCCCGACCGGCCGCTCTCCGACGACCTCGCCGAGCGGCAGGCCGAACGCGCCCTGCTGCACCAGGCGCTGGGCACCCTCACCCGCCGGGAGCGGACGGTCGTCGTGCTGCGGTACTACGGGGACCTCAGCGAGGCCGCCGTCGCGGCCGAACTGGGCATCGCCCAGGGCACGGTGAAGAGCACGCTGCACCGGGCCATGTCGAAGCTGCGCGCACTGCCCGAACTCGCCGACCGTTCCGGCGTGCCGGCGAGTCCCACGACGCACATCGAGGTGACGGTATGAGCTTCGAACACCGGCTCGGCGAACTGCTCAAGGACCAGGACCCGTACGCGACCGGGCCGGACCCGGTGCCGATCATCGCCGCCGCCCGACGGCGCCGGGCCAGGCGCAGAGCCGGGACCGCCGCGGCCGCGGTCGCGGTGGCGCTGGTCTGCGGGGCGACGGCGGTGACGGCCGGCAGCGCCCGGCACGTCGGGCAGGTCGCGGGCGAGGCGGGGGCGGCGTTCAGCCCCGTCGCCGTCCCGAGCCCCACGCCCACCGCCACGCCGAGCCCCACGGCCACCGCCACGCCGCTGCCGCTCTCGCCGGTACGGCAGGTCGGCCCGGGGCAGCGCATCGAGATGGCGGCCGGCGCCCGGATGTGGGTCAGCCCGTTCGAGAAGTGCGACAACTACCAGCCGGACGGCTCCGACTCCGGCACGGACTGCCGGGACGTGCGCAGCGACAACCTGGAGCACGACAGACCCGCCCTCTACGCCCAGTCGCACGGCGACCGCGACCGCTTCATCGTCGCGAGCTTCTACCTGGGCCCGGTCGCCCCGGCGAGGATCGTCGCGTTCACGGGGGGCAGGGCGACCGTCGCCACCCTGGTCAGCACCGTCGGAATGCAGCGGTGGATCGGCTACTACGTGGTGCTGCCGCCGCTGCCGGAGGCGGATCCGGCCGCCCACCGGCGTCCGGTGAGCCCGGCGATCGCGGCGTACGACTCCGAGGGCAGGCTCCTGGCGGAGCTGCCGGGCACCACCGCCGACGGCGCCGACGAGCGGGCCCCGCAGCAGCTGTGACCCGGTCCGCCCGCAGCTCTGCTCACAGCTCCGCTCATCGCTTCGCGTAGTCCGCGAAGCCCTGCCAGTCGACGATCACGCAGGGCTCGTCACCGACGGTCCAGGCGTCGTGCCCGGGCGGGCAGAGCATGAAGTCGCCGGGGCCCACTTCGGCCTCCTGGCCGCCGTCCATGACGATCCTCATCCGGCCGGAGAGCACGTACCCGGCGTGGGCGGCCTGGCAGCTCTCGGTCCCGGCGATCGGCTTCACGTGCTTGGACCACTGCCAACCCGGTTCGAACACGGCCCGGCCCACCGGGCCGCCGTCCAGGTTGACCAGCCGCAGTTCCCCCGTGCCCTCCTCGAAGGGGCGGACTTCCTCGGGATCGTCGAAGTTCCGCTGGTAGAGACCGGACATGGCGCACTCCTCTCCCGCGAGGACCGCCCGGCCGCCAGTGGGTGGCCGGGCCGGCCCTGCTGGCCCTTCCAGTCTGCGCCCGGATCGGGGATCGGTCACGTTGGGTGGTCGATCCCGGGGCGGGGCCGGGCGGGCCGGGGCGGTCCGAGGGACGGCCCGGGGCGGGAGGTCAGTCCCGGGTGCGGGCCACGCCGATCGGGCAGGAGGCGCCGGTACCGCCGAGACCGCAGTAGCCGTTGGGGTTCTTGGCCTCCGACAGGTACTGCTGGTGGTACGGCTCGGCCGGGAAGAACGGGCCGGCCGGGGCGATCTCGGTGGTGACCGGGCCGTAACCGAGCGCGGTCAGCGAGGGCTGGAAGGCGTCCCGGGTGGCCACCGCGGCCTCGGCCTGGGCGGGGGAGTGGGTGTAGACGGCGGAGCGGTACTGGGTGCCCACGTCGTTGCCCTGGCGGTTGCCCTGGGTCGGGTCGTGCGCCTCCCAGAAGGTCTTCAGCAGCCGCTCGTACGGGATCACCGCCGGGTCGTACACCACCCGGACCGCCTCGGTGTGCCCGGTCAGCCCGCTGCACACCTCCTCGTACGTCGGGTTCGGGGTGTGGCCGCCCTGGTAGCCGACCAGCGTCGTCCAGACGCCGGGCAGCCGCCAGAAGGCGCGCTCGGCGCCCCAGAAGCAGCCCAGCCCGAAGTCGGCCACCTCCAGGCCCTCCGGGTACGGGCCGGACAGCGGGTGCCCGAGCACGGTGTGCGGCTCGGTCAGGGTGAAGGCCGGGGTGGGCCGGCCGGGCAGCGCCTGGTCGGCGGGGACCAGCGAGGTCTTGTGGCGGTTGAACAGCACGGCCTGCTCCAGCGGGTCGGGAAACCTGGCGCAGTGTCCAACGCGGACGGCCGCCCCCGGATTCCGGGAGCGGCCGTCCGTTCCGCGCGGGGGCCGGGAAGGCCCGCCGCGCGGTTTTCGCATGGTGAACACGTGTGCGACCGGTGGAGGTCGCGGCGGCCCCGGGGGTTCGGCGCACCGGGGTTCCGGCCCGCCGTGCCCCCGCTCCGACCTGCGGGTTCGTCCCGGTTCCCGGTTCGTGCGGGCTTGGCGGCATTCGCACACTAGGCTCGGACCCATGACCGAGCACCAGCTTCCTCAGGGCTTCGAGACTCTCGCCATCCACGCGGGTCAGGAAGCAGACCCCCAGACCGGGGCTGTCGTCACGCCGATCTACCAGGTGTCCACCTACAAGCAGGACGGGGTGGGCGGCCTGCGGGGCGGCTACGAGTACAGCCGCAGCGCCAACCCGACCCGCACCGCGCTGGAGGAGTGCCTCGCGGCACTGGAGGGCGGCGCCCGCGGCCTCGCCTTCGCCTCCGGCCTGGCCGCCGAGGACACCCTGCTGCGGACCATCCTCAAGCCGGGCGACCACATCGTCATCCCCAACGACGCCTACGGCGGCACCTTCCGGCTGTTCGCCAAGGTGCTGACCCGCTGGGGCGTCGAGTTCTCCGTCGCCAACACCCAGGACCTGGCCACCGTCCGCGAGGCGCTGCGCCCCAACACCCGCGCGGTGTGGGTGGAGACCCCGTCCAACCCGCTGCTGGGCATCACCGACCTCACCGCGCTCGCCGAGATCGCGCACGGCGCCGGCGCGCTGCTGGTGGTCGACAACACCTTCGCCAGCCCGTACCTCCAGCAGCCGATCGCGCTCGGCGCGGACGCGGTCGTGCACTCCACCACCAAGTACATGGGCGGCCACTCGGACGTGGTCGGCGGTGCGCTGGTGCTGGCCGAGGCGGGCCTCGGCGAGGAGGTCGCGTACCACCAGAACGCGATGGGTGCCGTCTCCGGCCCGTTCGACGCCTGGCTGGTGCTGCGCGGCATCAAGACGCTGGGTGTCCGGATGGACCGGCACAGCGCCAACGCGGAGAAGGTCGCCGAGCTGCTGGCGGGCCACCCGAAGGTCAGCCAGGTGCTCTACCCGGGCCTGCCCGAGCACCCCGGCCACGACATCGCGGCCAAGCAGATGAAGGCCTTCGGCGGCATGGTCTCGTTCCGGGTCGCCGGCGGCGAGGAGGCGGCCGTCGAGGTCTGCAACCGCGCGCAGCTGTTCACCCTCGGCGAGTCGCTCGGCGGCGTCGAGTCGCTGATCGAGCACCCGGGCCGGATGACCCACGCCTCGGTGGCCGGTTCGGCGCTGGAGGTGCCGTCCGACCTGGTGCGCGTCTCGGTCGGCATCGAGTCGATCGACGACCTGCTGGCCGACCTCAAGCAGGCGCTGGGCTGAGCCGGTTGGGGGCCTGAGGCCCCTCACTGCCCCTGCTGGTCCGCCGTGTACGACTCCATCGCGAGGTTGAAGCGGGCCAGCAGGGCGCAGAACGCGCGCTGTTCCTCCGGCGGCCAGCCGGCCACCAGGCGGCGGGTCAACTCGGCCCGGCCGTCCCGGACTTCGGTGAGCCGGCCGACGCCGTGCGAGGTCAGCGCGAGCCGTACGGCACGGCGGTCGGCCGGGTCCTGCACCCGGCCGACCAGCCCGGCCGCGACCAGCGGGGCGACCTGGCGGGTCACCGTGGAGGAGTCCACGCCCAGCGCCTCGGCCAGCGCCTTGACGTTGGCCGGCCCGTGCCGCTCCAGCCGGTCGAGCAGCAGGTAGGCGGCCCGGTCCAGCACCCCGACCCCGCCACCGCCGGAGGTCCGGACCTGTTCCATTCGGCGCGCGAACACCGCGAGCTGGTACTGGAGTTGGGTGTGCACGGGGTCGGTGCGGTCGGTGGCCTGGGGCGAGGTCGTCGTCATCGCGGCTCACGATCGTCGTGCGGTGAGAGAGACTCAGAAGCAGCAGCGTACGCGGGCCGGGCGGGCCCGGGAACAGGCCCGGCATGCCGGATTGCCTCTCCCCGTCCCCGTACCCTGGCGCCATGCACACCTGGCCGATCACCCTCGACGACGTCCGCGGCGCCCAGAAGATGCTCGCCGGGGTCGCCCGGGTGACCCCGATGGAGGGCAGCCGGCACCTCTCCGGGCTGATCGGCGCGCCGGTCCACCTGAAGTGCGAGAACCTCCAGCGCACCGGGTCCTTCAAGCTGCGCGGGGCGTACGTGCGGATCGCGGGACTCTCGCCGGTGCAGCGGGCCGGCGGGGTGGTGGCGGCGAGCGCGGGGAACCACGCCCAGGGGGTGGCGCTGGCGGCCGCGCTGCTGGGCGTGCGCTCCACGGTGTTCATGCCGGTCGCGGCGCCGCTGCCGAAGGTCGCGGCCACCCGGGAGTACGGCGCCGAGGTGCGGCTGCACGGGGCCACCGTGGACGAGGCCCTGCAGGCCGCGCAGCGGTACGCGGAGGCGACCGGCGCGGTGTTCATCCACCCCTTCGACCACTGGGACGTGGTCACCGGCCAGGCGACCGTCGGGCTGGAGATCCTGGAGCAGTGCCCGGAGGTGCGGACCATCCTGGTCGGGGTGGGCGGCGGCGGGCTGCTGGCCGGGATCGCGGCGGCGGTCAAGCCGCTGCGGCCGGACGTGCGGGTGGTCGGGGTGCAGGCGGCCGGCGCCGCCGCGTACCCGCCCTCGCTGGCGGCGGGGCGCCCGGTGTCGCTGGAGCACTTCGCCACCATGGCGGACGGGATCATGGTCGGGCGCCCCGGCGACATCCCGTTCGAGGTGGTCAACACGCTGGCGGACGGCGTCCGGACGGTCTCCGAGGACGCGCTGTCGCGGGCGCTGCTGCTCGGGCTGGAGCGGCTGAAGCTGGTGGTCGAGCCGGCCGGGGCGGCCCCGATCGCGGCGCTGCTGGAGCAGCCGGACTCCTTCGAGGGGCCGGTGGTGGCGGTGCTGTCCGGCGGCAACATCGACCCGCAGCTGATGCAGCGGGTGCTGCGGCACGGGCTGGCGGCGGCCGGGCGCTACCTGTCGCTGCGGGTGCGGCTGGCGGACAAGCCGGGCGCGCTGGCCGACCTGTTGGGCGTGCTGACCAGGGTGGACGCCAACGTGCTGGACGTGGCGCACGTGCGGACCGACCCGCGGCTGGGGCTGACCGAGGTCGAGGTGGACCTGCACCTGGAGACCAAGGGGCCGGAGCACTGCGCGCTGGTGGTCGGGGAGCTGCGGGACGCGGGGTACGTGGTGGTCGCCGGCTGAGCTCCCGCCCTTGACGCGATATATCGCGTGCTGGGAGACTCGCGATACATCGCGTTCGAGTCCCACGGGCCGAGAATCGAGTCGCCTGTGTGCCCAAATTCGGGGCAAAGTGGGACAGATCGCCCCATACGTCCGAGGAGATGAGGCAAGGCCATGGCGCCAGCCATCCAAGCCGAGAACCTGGTGAAGACCTTCGGCGACGTACGAGCCCTGGACGGCGTCAGCCTCGACGTCCCCGAGGGAACGGTGCTCGGGCTGCTCGGCCCGAACGGCGCCGGGAAGACCACCACCGTGCGGGTCCTCACCACCCTGCTCCGCCCCGACTCCGGCCGCGCGGTGGTCGCCGGGGTCGACGTGCTCAAGCACCCCAACCAGGTCCGCAGCCTGATCGGCCTGTCCGGCCAGTACGCGGCGGTCGACGAGTACCTGACCGGCTTCGAGAACCTCACCATGGTCGGCGAGCTGTACCAGATGAGCAACCGCGCCGCGAAGGCCCGCGCGCTGGAGCTGCTGGAGTGGTTCAGCCTCACCGAGGCCAAGGACCGCACCGCCAAGACCTACTCCGGCGGCATGCGCCGACGCCTGGACCTCGCCGCCGCGCTGGTCGTCCGCCCGCCGGTGATGTTCCTGGACGAGCCGACCACCGGCCTCGACCCGCGCAACCGGCTCGCGCTCTGGGAGGTCATCGAGACGCTGGTCGAGCAGGGCACCACGCTGCTGCTCACCACCCAGTACCTGGAGGAGGCCGACCGGCTCGCCCACGACATCGCGGTGGTCAACCACGGCCGGGTGATCGCCCGCGGCACCGCCGACCAGCTCAAGGCGCAGATCGGCGGCGAGCGGATCGTGGTCGTGGTGCACGAGCCGGGCCTGGTCGGTGACGCGGTCGCCGCGCTGTCCCGCTACGCGCTGAGCGAGCCGACGGTGGAGAAGAACACCCGCCGGATCACCGTGCCGGTCAGCGGCGGCGCCCGGGTGCTCGCCGACGCGATCCGCGAACTCGACTCCCGCGGGATCGAGATGGACGACATCGGGCTGCGCCGCCCGACCCTGGACGACGTCTTCCTCACCCTCACCGGCCACGTCGCCGAGGAGCGGCCCGAGGAGGAGGACGGCGCCGACGCCAAGGCGCGCGGCCGGGGCAGGGGGAAGGGCGGCCCGGACGGCCCGGGCGGCCCGGGGCCGGACAAGCGGGCCGTCGCGGCCGGGAAGGAGAGCTGAGATGACCACCGCCACCGAGCACGCCATCGGACCGGCGATACCCAGGCAGCGCCGGGGGATCGCCGCCTCCCTGCACGACTCCTGGGTGGTCGCCAAGCGCAACCTGCGCCGGATGACCCGCATCCCGGAGATCGTGGTCTTCGGGCTGATGCAGCCGGTCATGTTCGTGCTGCTGTTCTCGTACGTGATGGGCGGGGCGATCAAGATCCCCGGCACCGACTCCAGCTCGGACACGTACATCCAGTACCTGATGGCCGGAATCTTCGCCCAGACCGTCACCTTCGCCGTCGCCGGCGCCTCGGCGGGCATCGCGGAGGACATGAGCAAGGGGCTGGTGGACCGGTTCCGCTCGCTGCCGATGGCCCGCTCCGCGGTGCTCGTCGGCCGCACCCTCGCGGACCTGTGCCAGACCGCGTTCACCCTGGTCGTGCTGGCGGTGGTCGCGCTGCTGGTCGGCTGGCGGATCCACGAGGGCGTGCTCAAGGCGCTCGGCGCCTTCGGCCTGCTGCTCCTGCTCGGCTACGCCTTCTCCTGGATCGGCGCGCTGATCGGCCTGTCGGTGCGCAGCCCCGAGGCGGCCACCTCGGCCGGGCTGATCTGGCTGTTCCCGCTGACCTTCGTGTCCAACGCCTTCGTGCCGGTCACCTCGATGCCGGGCTGGCTCCAGGGGATCGCGTACTGGAACCCGTTCAGCGCCACCGTGCAGGCCTGCCGGGTGCTGTTCGGCAACCAGGTCGGGCCGGTGGACAGCGCCTGGCCGATGCAGCACGCGGCGCTGGTGTCGGTGCTGTGGTCGATCGTGATCACCGCGGTGTTCTCCTGGCTGGCGGTGCGCAAGTACCGCTCCTCCACCGCCTGACCGGGCCCCGGGGCTGATCGGGCCCCTGGGTTGATCGGGTCCCGTGCCCGGCCCCGCCCGGAACGCCGGAGGGCGGCCGCGGAAGTCCCTGACTCCCGCGGCCGCCCCCGTGTCGTGGCGCGGCCGGATCAGCCGGCGTGCGGCACGACCTTGACGATCTTCACCATGGCCGGCTTGCCGTTCGGCAGCTCGTAGGTGGCCTCGTCACCGATCCGCTTGCCGTCGATCGCGCGGCCCAGCGGGGACTGCGGCGAGTAGACGTCCAGCTCGTCCGAGCCCGCGACCTCGCGGGAGGCGAGCAGGAACTCCATGAGGTCGTCCTCGTCGCCGTCGAAGGCGACCGTGACGACCATGCCCGGGGCCACCATGCCCGAGTCGGCCGGCGCCTCGCCGACCTTGGCGCGCTCCAGCAGCTGGGTGAGCTGACGGATCCGCAGCTCGTACTTGCCCTGCTCCTCCTTCGCCGCGTGGTAGCCGGCGTTCTCCTTGAGGTCCCCCTCCTCGCGCGCCGCCTCGATCTTCTGGGCGATCTCGATGCGCCAGGGCCCGGTCAGGTGGTCCAGCTCGGCCTTGAGCTGGTCGTAGCCGGCCTGAGTGAGCCAGGTCACGTTCTCACTGGTCTGGGTCACGGGTGCTCCTCGTAGGTGCTGGGGCTGTGCTGAGGGTGTGAGTCGTCAGCAGGGGTCGGTGGTGATATCGGTCTCAACTACAAAGCAACGCCCGCTCCCGTACCATCCGGTGCGGAAGGGGCGAAACCACGAGCCTAACAAGTCCTGCTGACAAGCGGGAGGGGCGTTTGCGCGCCATTGACGGCGGCGTTACGCCGAGGTGTACAGCAACCGGGTGCGGGACCCTCTACGGATGCCCGTTCTCCGGATCGAATATGCGCGCCGCCCCGGTCGGGGTGCGCTGTCCGGCCCGGGCGCGCCGCCCGCCCGGGGCGCGTTGCGCGGTGCGGGTGCGCTGTTCGATCGGGCTGCGCCACCCGGCGCGGGTGCGCTACTCGGCGGGAGTGCGCTACTTGGCGGGGGTGCAGCCCAGCAGTTCGGCGGTGGTGCCGCGCGAGGTGGTACGCAGGGTGACCACCGCGTCGTAGCTGGAGCCGGCCGCCGGGACGGGGAAGTCGGCCACCCCGACCACCCCGTGGTCGTCGCCCTGCGAGCGGACCGTGCAGCTGCCGGCCTGCCCGCTGCTCTTGCGCACGGTGAGGTGCAGCTGGACCTCGGAGTCGGAGAGCACCTCGAAGGTCGGCACCGAGCCGTTGATCTTCGACTCGCGCAGCATGTAGGAGCCGCCCAGCCAGGCGATCAGGCCCAGGCCCAGCACGCCGCAGACCGCGCCGATCACCTTCAGGCGGCGGTCCGAGTCGCGGTCGCCGCCACGGCCGTAGCGCCCCTCGGGCGGTGCGGTGGCGGTGGTGTCTGCACTCATCGGACTCCGTCCTCTCCTGGGGGAGGGGCCGCCCGGGGTGGTGCGGGGGAATGCGACGCTCCTCCAGTCCGTCACTATAGGAGGGGCACGCCCGCGGCCGGTCCGGCGGGGGCAGGGCTCGGCCGCGCCGGCGACGATCCGCGGCCCGGCCCCGCGGCGACGCGGTCCCGGAGTGAGCGGTTCGTACGGTGGGCAGACCCGGACTTCGCGGAACGCCCGACAAGTGTGGAAGGAACGCAAGGCGTTGACTGAGCAGTTGCGACTGATGGCGGTGCACGCCCACCCGGACGACGAGTCCAGCAAGGGCGCGGCCACCATGGCCATGTACGTCGAGCAGGGCGTGGACGTGCTGGTGGCCACCTGCACGGGGGGCGAGCGCGGGTCGGTCCTCAACCCCAAGCTCCAGGGGGACCCGTACATCGAGGAGAACATCCACGAGGTGCGCCGCAAGGAGATGGACGAGGCGCGGGCGATCCTCGGCGTCGACCAGGCCTGGCTGGGCTTCGTCGACTCCGGGCTGCCCGAGGGGGACCCGCTGCCCCCGCTGCCCGAGGGCTGCTTCGCCCTCCAGGACGTCGAGGCGGCGGCGGAGCCGCTGGTCCGGCTGATCCGCGAGTTCAAGCCGCAGGTCATCACGACCTACGACGAGAACGGCGGCTACCCGCACCCGGACCACATCATGACCCACAAGATCACCATGCTGGCCTTCGACGCCGCGGGTGACCCGGACGCCTACCCGGAGGCCGGCGAGCCCTGGCAGCCGCTGAAGCTGTACTACAACCACGGCTTCCCGATGGGCCGCATCCGGGCCCTGCACGAGTACCTCACCGAGCACGGCCACGAGTCGCCGTACGGCGAGTGGATCGAGGGCTGGGAGAAGAGCGGCCGCAAGGAGCGCGAGATCACCACCCGGGTCCGCTGCGGCGACTGGTTCGAGACCCGCGACCGCGCGCTGATCGCCCACGCGACCCAGATCGACCCGGACGGCCCGTGGTTCCGCGTCCCGCTGGAGGTCCAGCGTGAGGTCTGGCCCACCGAGGACTACGAGCTCGCCCGTACCCTGGTCGACGTCGACCTGCCGGAGGACGACCTGTTCGCCGGCCTGCGCACCCCCACGCCGGCGGCCGAGGCCGCCGACACGCGCGACTGAACCACCCCCCGATGGCCCGGCTCCCCGTGAGCCGGGCCACCATAGAGATATGAGCGCCTCCGTGAACCTCGTCAATCTCGCCGCTGACCTCGCCGTCGACGACGCCAAGGTCACCCCCGGCCTCCTCGGCTTCGTCGTCTTCGCCGCCCTCGGCGTCGCGACCTGGTTCCTGGCCAAGTCGATGAACCGGCAGTTCAAGAAGGTCGACTTCGTCGAGGAGCCGGAGGGCCCGAAGGAGTGAGCCGTCGGCCGGTCCCCCGTGGGGGCCGGCCTTCTCCGGAACCGGCTGGGGCCCGTCTGCGGTGAGAGCCGTCCGTTGGGTCCGTCTGCGGTGAGAGCCGTCCGCGGGGCCCGTCTTCGGTGAAGCCGTCCTGGCGGGCCGTCAGGCTTCGTAGGATCCCGAACCATGACGTGGTCGTGGCACACCGTGGTGCGCAGGGCGGGGTACGGAACGGCGGCGGCGGGGGTGCTGGCGGCCGCGCTGGCCGGGTCGGGGGACCCGGGGCCGCTGATCGTCGGCTCCGGCGCGGTGGCGGTGGTGGCCGGGCTGTTCCCGGTGCTCTGGGCCCCGGGGCGGGTCGGCGCGGTGGGCCCCTCGGTGCTGGCCGCCTGCGCGGTGTCGCTGCTGGTGACGGCCGGCTACCGGGGGCCGGCGTCCGGCGGCATCGAGTTGTGGTGGCTGCTGGAGGCCGTCGCGCTGCTCGTGCCGGTCGTCCCCGCGGTGCGCAGGCTGTCCCCGGCCGCCGCCTTCGGCCACGGCACGCTGCTGGTGGCGGCGGTGGCGCTGCTGCCGCTGCGGATCGCCCTCTGGGCCGAGCCGCCGGCCCCGCCCGTGGTGACCGTCAAGCTCTGCCTGGGCTCGGCCCTGCTGGCCTGTGTGGTGGTCGGGGTCGGCCGCTACCTGCGCTCGATGGACACCCGCGCGCGGGCGGCGGTGGTGGCCGAGCGGCGGGCGCAGCGCCTGGACCTGGCCCGTGACCTGCACGACTTCGCCGCGCACGACGTCACCGGGGTGGTGGTGCTGGCCCAGGCCGCGCAGGTGCTGGCCCAGAAGGACCCGGGGCGGGTGGTCGAGCTGCTGGCGGGGATCGAGGCGGCCGGTCGGCAGGCACTGGTCACCATGGACCGGACCGTCCAGGTCTTCACGGCGGACGACGCCGATCCGGAGCCGCGCGGGTCCGGGGCGGTCGCGACGGCCGACCGGGGCGCGGGGCGGGCGGCGGCGGGGGGAGCCGGTGCGCGCAGTCTGCGCCGTGACCTGAGCGAACTGCCCGCGCTGGCCGAGCGGTTCACCCGCAGCGGCTCCGCGCGGGTGCGGCTGGAGGCCCCCGCGGAGGCCGAACTGGCGGCGGTGCCGGCGGCGATCAGCGGGCTCGGTTACCGGCTGGTGGTGGAGGCGCTGACGAACGTCCGACGGCACGCGCCCGGGGCCCGGGAGGTGGCGATCGAGGTCGGCCCGGACCGGTGCGGCGGGCGGCCGGCGTTGCGCGTCACGGTCACCGACGACGGGGCGCCGGACGGGGCCGGGGGCTCCGGCGGTGCGGACGGCGGCGTGGGTGGCACGGGCGGCGCGGGCGGTGTCGGCGTCGGGCTCGGCGGGGCCGAGCGGGAGGGCGGCGGCTTCGGCCTCGCGGGCCTGCGGGAGCGGGTGGAGGCGGCCGGCGGCGAACTGACGGTCGGGCCGGGGCCGGAGGGCGGCTGGCGGGTCGACGCGGTGCTGCCGACGGAGGGTGTGGCGGGCCTCGGGGGCTGATCGGGCGGGGTGGTTCCGTCGGGGCCGTCCGGAGGGCTGATTCGAGCCCGCTGACGGGTCCATCCAGGCCATTCGGCACATCCGGAGGCGCCGATTTCGGCGTTCTCGACGATCAAATGGGCCGATCGGCCGATGGCGACGCGCCTCGCGGGCGGGCAAGGATGTCGGTGCGGCGATCAGGGTGCGGGGTTCCCCTGGGCCGTCCCGATGCATGAACCCCGATCGGGGGATCAGTCTGTGATTCGCATTGCGATGTCCGCCGAGGATCTGGCTCGTGTACGAATTGCTGGAAATGTCGACCAGGAGATGGAGGCGGTGCTGGCACTGGAGGCGTGGCGGAGCGGCGGGGAATTCTTCCGCCCCTGGCAGCGGGCCGTCCGCGGGCAATTGGCGCGGCAGCCGGTGCTGGCCGAGCGGCTGCGGCGCCTTTCGGGAGCCAATGGTGGTTTCCGGGACGTACTGCGGGTGTGGGCGAATGGCCGGATCGTGTCGTCCGGTCGCGGCGCCGAATCGGTGGTCCAGCGGGCCGACGTCGCGGCGGCGGTCCGCGAGTTCCACCGGGTGGCGCTGCAGCCCTGCTGGGCGGACGTCCGGTCCCGGCTGGAGGCGGAGCGGGACGCCCGCCGCCAGATCGCCGGCCGCGGCGGGGTGGACGCGCTGCTCGGCACGCTGCACCCGCGGATCCGCTGGACCGCCCCGGTGCTGGAGATCCCCGCCGAGCGGGACGTCGAACTCACCCTCGACGGGCGGGGGTTGCGGCTGGCCCCGTCGCTCTTCCTGCAGGGCGCCGGGGTGGTGCTCCGGCCCCGGCACGGGGAGCCCGAGGAGGCTCCGACGCTGCTCTTCGCGATGCGTCCCGACCGGATCGGCCTCCCCGTGCCCGTGGGGGCGCGGGAGGCGGCGGAGAGCGCGGGCCGGGGCGGGGAGGAGTCGCTGGCCGCCCTGGTCGGCCGGACCAGGGCCGCGGCCCTGCAGGCCCTGCTGGACGGCTGTACCACCGGCGAGTTGGCGGGGCGGCTCGGAGTGACGGCCTCGGCGGTCAGCCAGCACACCGCCGTGCTGAGGGCGTCCGGGCTGATCGACACCCGGCGCTGCGGCAACGGCGTGCTGCACACCGTCACCCCGCTGGGTCGGGCACTGCTGCGCGGCGAGGCCCCGTCGAGCGGGGAGGGGCGGCCCCTCGGCGGCGCGGCCCCGCGGTGGATCGGGGACCGTCGGCGGGCGCTGCGATGAGCGGCCGGTGCGGCCGGCGGCGGCCGAGCGGGCGGGCCCGCTCAGCCGCGCTCGGTCAGGCCCGACTCCCAGGCCCAGGTGGCGATGCCCACCCGGTTGCGGGCCTTCAACTTGCGCTGGAGGTTGGCCAGGTGGGTCTTGACGGTGCTCAGCGAGATGAACAGCTCGGCGCCGATGTCGGAGTTGGTCAGCCCCTCGGCGACCAGGACGGCGATCTCCTCCTCGCGGCTGGTCAGCGGCTCGACGGGGGAGCGGTCGACCCGGCGCGGGCCGGTGAAGCGGTGCAGCAGGCGGGTGGTGATCTGCGGGCTGATCAGCGAGTCGCCGACCACCGCCGAGCGGATCGCCTCGGCGAGCAGCGCGGGCCCCGAGTGCTTGAGCAGGAAGCCGCAGGCGCCGTTGCGCAGCGCGGTGTGCACGTACTCGTCGAGGTCGAAGGTGGTCACCACCACGACCTTCACCTCCGGGGTGATGCCGGCCAGCCTGCGGGTGACCTCCAGCCCGTCCAGCTCCGGCATCCGGATGTCGACCAGCAGGACGTCCGGCCGCAGGGTGCGGACGGCCTCCAGGGCCTCCAGGCCGTCCGCGGCCTCGGCCACGACCTCCATGTCGGGCTGGGCCGCCAGGATGTGCCGGAACCCCTGGCGGACGCTCGCCTGGTCGTCGGCGATCACGACACGCGTCTTCATGGCGTCATGATCGCACGGGCTTTCGGCGCCCCCGAAGTGAAGGCCGGGATTCCGCCTGGTATGCGCCGGATTCAGTTTCCGCTTAACACCGTTGTCACATGACGGGGAGTCCGGGAAGGATGGTTCCTGTCGGAACGGGGAGTCGGAGCTTCGAAGGTTCCGGCGGAAACCGGAATTCGGTTCAGCGGATATTCGAAAGGGGGCGGACGGCGAAGTGGACGCGAAATACGAGTCGTATGCGATAGCCGACCCGGTGTGGTACGACGCCCTGGAGCGGTGTGACGACCGGGCCTCCCGGTTCACACCGGGCGGGGGCGCGCTGCCCGAGGGCTGGCGCGGCCGCACCCAGGGTGTGTGGGAGGTGCTGGCGCCTTCCGGCGCCCCGCAGCTGCCGGAACAGGGCTGGAAGGTCCACGTCAGCGCCACGCCCGAATCCGCCGAGGAGACGATCGAGACGGCCTGGCGCGTCTGCCGCCGGCTCGGGCTGCCCTGGAAGTACCTGCGCAGCCGGCTGGTGGTCGCGGTGACGAACGCCAAGTACGCCGACCGGTCCGCCAGCGGCAAGGTCGTCACCGTCTACCCGAGGACGGCCGAGGAGCTGGAGACCGTCCTCGCCGAGCTGGAGGAGGCGCTGGGCGGCCGCCCCGGCCCGTACGTCCTGTCCGACCTGCGGTGGAACCAGGGCCCGGTGTCGGTGCGCTACGGGGGCTTCGCCCTGATGTGGTGCGAGCTGCCGGACGGCACCAGGGTGCCCGCGGTGAAGGACCCGGACGGCCGGCTGGTGCCGGACGCCCGGCGCCCGCGCTTCACCGTCCCGGAGTGGGCCTCCACCCCGGACTTCCTGGCCGCGCGGATCGCCGCGGCCGCCGACGACGCGGGAGCCGGCCTCGGCCGCTACCGGGTGGTCAAGGCGCTGCACTTCTCCAACGCCGGCGGGGTCTACCTCGCCGAGGACGAGGGCGGCCGACAGGTCGTCATCAAGGAGGCCCGCCCGCACGCCGGGCTGGACGCCTCGGAGACGGACGCGGTGGCCCGGCTGCTGGTCGAGCGGGACGCCCTGGAGCGGCTCGGCCACCTGCCGTTCGTGCCGGAGCTGTACGAGTACTTCACCAGCTGGGAGCACCACTACCTGGTGATGGAGTACATCCCCGGCGAGTCCTTCAGCGCCTGGCTGGGCCGGGAGTACCCGCTCACCCGGCACCGGCCGGACGCCCGGGCGCTGGCCGACTTCGCGGGGCTCGCGGTCACCCGGCTCGCGCTGGTCGAGGAGTGCGTCGCGGCGCTGCACCGGGAGGGGGTGGCCTTCGGGGACCTCCACCACCGCAACATCATGATCCGCCCGGACGGCACCGTCGCCCTGATCGACTTCGAACTCTCGACGCCGCTGGACACCCCGCGCCGGCGCACCCTCGGGGCGCCCGGCTTCACCGACCCGGAGATCACCGACGCCCGCGAGGCCGACCTGTTCGCGCTCGGCTGCTGCCAGCTCGCCGCCTTCGTCGCGCTGACCACGCTCACCAGGCGCAACCCGGCCGTCGTCGGCGGGCTGCTGGACCTCGTCGCGGAGTGCTTCCCGACGGTGCCCGCCGGCTTCGCCGAACGGATGACGGGGCGGCTCGCCCTCTCCCCGGCACTGCGCCCCCACCTCGGGGCCCGGCCCGCGGCCGGCGCCCGGGCGGAGCTCACCGCCGCGGCCCTGCTGCGCGGCATCGACGCGGCGGCGACCCCGGAGCGGGAGGACCGCCTCCACCCCGGCGACGTGGCCGGGCTGCGCCCCGGCGGCGCGCTCGGGCTGGCGTACGGTTCCTCCGGCGTGCTCCTCGCCCGGCACCTGGCCGGGGCCGCACCGGGCGGGGAACAGCTGGACTGGCTCGCCGCCGCCGTGCGGCGCGCCCCCGCGGACACGCCCGTCGGGCTGTACGACGGGCTGGCCGGAGCCGGCTGGCTGTTCCACCGGCTCGGGCACCCGGACGCCGCGAACGTGGTGGACCGGCTGCTGGCCGGCCCGCCGCCCTCCTCGCTCGGCCTGTACGGCGGCCTGACGGGCGTCGCCCAGCTGCTGCTGGAGGCCGGAGCGACGGACGAGGCGCTCGCCCTGGCCGCCAAGGCCGCCGGGCGGATCGGCGAGGCCGGGCTGCTGGACCGCCCGGGTCTGCTGCGCGGCTGGTCCGGGCCGGCGGTGCTGTTCGCCCGCTGCGCCCGCCTCACCGGCGACACGGCCTGGGCCGAGGCCGCCGAACGCGCCGTCCGCTGCGACCTGCGGCACGGCCGGCTGGTCGACGACATGCTGCAGACGTACAGCTCGGGCCGGCTGCTGCCGTACCTGGCGGAGGGCTCGGCCGGAGTGGCGCTCGCCGTCCTGGCCCTGCCCGCCGCGCAGGCCGAAGCCCTCGACGCCGAGCGGGTGCTGGAGGCCGCGGCCCGGGCCGGCGCGGTCCGCGTGGTCGTCCAGGGCGGGCTGTTCAACGGCCGCGCCGGGCTCGCCTACACCCTGTTCCAGGTCGCCGCCCGCCTGCCGCGCTGGCGGGCCGAGGCGGAGGAGCAACTCCGGCTGGTGGACCTCCACCTGGCCCCCCATCAGGACGGCAGCGTCCTGCACGGGGACCAGCTGATCCGGCTCTCCACCGACCTGGCCACCGGCTCCGCCGGCGCCCTGCTGGCGCTGGCCGCCGCCAAGAGCCCCGGGCAGTGCCTGCTCCCCGGCGCCCACCCCGTCCACGGGTGGACGCCGGAGCGGGCCGAACCCGGTACCCCGTCCCGGCGAGACGACGAGGGGAGGTGACTGTGATGGCCAACATCCTGGCGCTTCAGGAGCTCGACGAGGAGATCGTCGTCGACGCCCCGTTCAGCTCGGTCAGTGCGTTCAGCTGCTGATGTCCGTGGCCCGGTGCCGCGTTCCGGCGAGGCGGTGAGGAGGAGGTGATTGTGATGGCCGACATTCTGGCGCTTCAGGAGCTCGACGAGGAGATCGTCGTCGACGCCCCGTTCAGCTCGCTCAGCTACTGGAGCTGCTGATCCCGGCAGCCCGGTGCCGTGTACCGGCGAGGCGGTGAGGAGGAGGTGATTGTGATGGCCGACATCCTGGCGCTTCAGGAGCTCGACGAGGAGATCGTCGTCGACGCCCCGTTCAGTTCGTACAGCGCGTTCAACTGCTGACCCCCGTGGCCCGGTGCCGCGTTCCGGCGAGACGGTGAGGAGGAGGTGATTGTGATGGCCGACATCCTGGCGCTTCAGGAGCTCGACGAGGAGATCGTCGTCGACGCCCCGTTCAGCTCGTACAGCGTGTTCAGCTGCTGACCCCCTGGGTCCGGCAGTACCGGGTGACAGAGAGGGGAAGGCCGCGGCACATGCGGCCTTCCCCGGCTCTGCATTCTGTTTACCGTTTTGGGGTGAGTTAACCGTGGCCGTGGCATCAGAACCGACTACCCGTCCGAGCGGACCGCTCGGCGCGCTGCGACTGTGCGTCGCCGAGGTACGGGCGTACCCGGGGCGGGTCATAGGTGTCGCGGTCGCCTGCGCGCTCACCGCCACCGGCGTGGGCGCCTGCCTGCTGCTGCTCGCGGCGGTCAGCGGCCCGTCCTACCCGGAGGGTTCGTCCGCCGCGGCGGCGGCCAAGGACGCGCAGAACCTGCTGGGCCTGCTGCTGACGATGCTGCTGATGTCGGCGGTGCTGGTGACGGGGTCGACGGTCGCGCTCTGGACCAACCAGCGGCTCGGGCAGTTCGCCGTGCTGCGCGCCCTCGGGGTGACGGCCGGCCGGCTGCGGGCCCTGGTCGTCGCGGACGTCGCGCTGGTCGCGCTGGCCCCCTCCGCCGTCGCCGCGGTGGCCGGGACGGTCCCGGTGGCCGGGTTCGGCCGGCGCCTGCTGATCGAGCGCGAGCTGTTCCCCGCCGCGGTCGACCTGCCCTCCGCCGGGCAGACCTGGGCGATCGCGGTCGGCGCCTGCCTCGGCACCTGCGCGGTCGCGGTGCTGGCCGCGCTGGCCAGCGTGCTGGCGGCCGGCCGGGTCCAGCCGATCGACCTCCTCAAGGACCAGTCGCTGGCCCTGGCCCCGCCCCGCCGCAACGTCGGCCGGCTGGTGGCGGGCATCGCCATGGTCCTGATGCTCTGCGGGCCGCTCGTGGCCCTGATGGTCGTGATGGACCTGCCGCCGGTGCTCCAGGGCGCGCTGGTGATGGGCCTGGCCACGGCCGTCATCCCCACGCTCGCGGTGCTCGCGCCCTGGTTCGTGCCGCTGCTCGTCGGCCCCTGCTGCGCGGTGCTGCTGCTGCTCGACCGCAAGGCCGGCCGGATCGCCGCCGCGGGGCTGCGGGCCGCGCCCGCCCGGACGGCCGCGATCGCGGTGCCCGTCCTGCTGGCGGTCGGCACCGTGGTCTGCCTGCTCGGTTCGGGGGCCACCATCGGGGCCGCCGTGCAGCAGCAGACCGAGCAGGCGCTGCGGGCCGACGCGGTGGTGACGGCCGAGCCGGGCCACCAGCTGCCCGCCCGGCCCGCCGGCCTGCCCGGCGGGACGGCCGTCGCGCCGATCGCGACCAAGGTGACCGCGCCGCCCAGCTTCTACGACGACAAGCCCAAGCCCACCCGCGCCTGGGGCGTCGACGGGGCGGCCCTGCGGAGCGCCCTGGACCTCGGCGAACAGCAGGGCCGGCTGGACGAGTTGGCTCCCGGCACGTTCGCCGCGGGCAGCACCGAGGCCACCGCGCGCCACTGGAAGCTCGGCCAGGACGTCACCTTCACGCTCGCCGACGGACAGCAGGCGCAGCTGCGGCTCGTCGCCGTCTACCAGCGGGACCTGGCCTTCCCCTCGTACGTCCTCCCCGTCGACCTCGCCCTCGAGCACACCCCGGCCCCGTACGCCGACCGGGTGCTGCTCCGCGGTGACCCGGGCGCCTGGGAGCTCCGGCCCGGCCAGCGGCTCGCCACGCGGGCCGACTACCTGGCCCACCTGCGGCCGCGCAACGTGCAGGACGACATGGCCTCCCGGCTGATCGTCGCCGTGGTGGGCGGGTACGCGCTGCTCGCCCTCGCCAACACCTGTGCCATCGCCCAGCGGGACCGCCGTTCCCAGCGCGCCCACCTGCGGGCCCTCGGCCTCGGCCGCGGGCAGCTGCTGCGCTGCGTGGTGTACGAGGTGCTGGCCTCGGCGCTGGTCGGGACGGTCCTGGCGGTGGCGACGGCCGGGATCTGCCTGGTGCCGCTGGCCCGGGCCGTCGGGCAGGGGGCGCTGCCCGCCCTGGACGTGCCGTGGACGGTCGGCGTCCTGGTCGGGGTGCTGGTCGCCACCGCCGTCCCGGCGGCGCTGGCGGCCCGTCCGCTGCGCGGCATCCGGCGACAGTTCGCGACGGGGTCGGCGTGAGCGCGGCGGCCGCCGGAGGGCTGGGGCGGTCGTTCTGGCTGCTCTACGGCGGCGAGTCCGCCTCGGCCCTGGGCACCGCCGCCTCGGTGATCGCCCTCCCGGTGGTCGCGCTGCGGGCCGGCGGTGACATCCGGCAGGCCGGACTGGCCGGTACGGCGCTCTCCGTCGGGGTGCTGCTGGCCAGGCTGCCGGCCGGCGTCCTCGCCGACCGCCGCGAGCGGCGGACGGTGCTGCTGACCGGCAACGCGGCCGGCGCACTCGTCCTGGCCGCGCTGGCCCTGTCGGCCTCCGGCGGCATGCCGCCGCTGTGGGCGGTGCTGGTCGCCGCCCTGCTGCTCGGCGCGGTGGGCAGCACCCTGGCACCCGCCGAGAACGTGGTGGTGCGGTGCTTCGTGCGGCCCGAGCACCTTCCCCGCGCGGTCGGCCTGCTGCAGAGCAGGCCGGCCGTCGCGGCGATGGCCGGCCCGGTGGCCGGCGGTGCGCTGCTGGCCGTCCACCCGTCCTGGGTGTTCGCCGTCGACGCCGGCAGCTACCTGGCGGCCGTCTGCTGCGTGGCACTGCTGCCGAAGGGGAGGCGGGAGCGCCCCGGGGACGAGCCGGCCGCGCCCGGCGTCCGGGCCGCGCTGGCCGAAGGCGTCCGGTTCATCTGGCGGGTGCCCTTCCTGCGCTACGCGGTGGTCAACGCGGCCGTGCTCAACCTGGTGTTCAACGGGCTGCTGATCGTGGTGGTGGCCTCGGGCGGGGGCGCCGTGCACATCGGGGTGCTGACCGCGGCCCTGGGCACCGGCGGGCTGGCCGGATCGCTGCTCGCACCGGCGCTGGTCCGGCGGCTGCCGCCCGCCCGGGGCATCGCCCTCGGCACGGCCGTGGTCGCGCTCGCCCTGCCCGGCTTCACCCTGGCCCAGGGGCACTGGGCGGCGGTCCTTCCGCTGGCCCTCGCCGCGGCCGCCGGGCCGGTGGTCACCGTGCTGATCGCGGTCACCCAGATGGAGGTGACCCCGCCGGGTCTGCAGGGCCGGGTGCACAGCGGCATCGGCTTCCTCGCCCAACTGGTCGCACCCGCCGGGCCGACCCTCGCGGGCCTGTGCGCCCACGCGTTCGGACTGACCGGCACGGTGGCCGGCGCGGCCGTGGTCGTGGTGGTCCTCGCCGCGGTCGGGCTGGCCGCCACCGCGGGTCGGACCGGCGGCGGGCCCGCCGCCGGTCCGACCGGGGCCGGGGGTGCCCCGGAACGACGGAACGACAACTCCGCGGAGGCCGTCCATGGCTGACCTCGACCACCGGGCCGCGCCCCCCGGGCCGGCGGCGCCGAACCTCACGCCGGCGGACCCGTACCGCTGGCTGGAGGAGGCGGACGCCCCGCGCACCCGGGCCTGGCTCACCGAGCAGCGGCGCCTGCTGGCCGCCCGCCCGCAGCGCTCCGACGAGCCCGCCTGGGCCGCCCTGCTCGACCGGGTGGAACGGGAGGCGCCCGACCGGACGCCCACCCCGCCTGCCGAGGCCGGCGGCCTGCTCTTCCGCCACGAACGCGGCCCGGACGGCGACGTCCTGACCGTCCGGCACCCCGACGGCACCCGCCGGACGCCCACCGAGGGCGTCATCGGCCCCGGCGACCGGATCGCCGGCTGGCAGCCCGAGCCGCACGGCCGGTTCATCGCCGTCCAACTGCACCGGGACGGAGCCGAGAACGGCGGCCTGCACCTGCTCCCCACCCGCCCGGGCGACCGGCCCCACCACCTGCCCGACGCGGCCCCGTACGCCACCCTCGCCTTCACCGGCGAGGCGCTGGTGTACACCGCCGGCACCCGCACCGAGCACACCCTGGCGGCCCGCCACCCGGGCGGCGGCCCGGCCCGCCGGCTCGCCCTGCCGGTGCCCGGCCCGGTCCGGCTCACCCTCCACGGCGGTCCCGGCGGGAACCTGCTGCTGCGCACCCGCCCGCAGCCGTCCGGCCCGGCGCGCTGGTGGGCCACCCGGTGGACCGGCCGGGCGGTGCCCGACTGGCAGCCGCTCGACCTCGACGGGCGGCGGGTCACCGCCCTGGACCTGAACGAGACGGTCTGCTTCCTCGCCGCCGACGAGCTGCTCGCGCTGGACCTGGACGAGCTGGCCCGGGGCGCCACCCGCGGGCCCGCCGTGGTCGCGCCGCTCGCCGTCGGTGAACCGCCCGCTGCCGGTGAAGCCCAGGCGGGCCCGGTCACCGCCCTGCGGGTGCTCGGCCCCGGCCGGAGGCCCGGCCTGGCGTTGCTCCGCCGGCTGGGGACCACCCACCGGCTCGACCTGCACCGGCCGGGCGGGGCGCCGGGCGAGGCACCTGGCGGCGGAGCCACCGCACTGCACTGGCCCGCCCGGCTGCGCCTCGGCGCCACCCCGTACGACCGGCACGGGCGGGTCGGCGGGTCGGTCTGGCTGCTCGCCGACGACCCCCGGTACGGCACCTGGACCAGGAACCTGGACGGCTCCGGCCCGGTCGAACCCCCCGAGCGCCGCGCCGCGCTGCGCACCCTCACCGCCGTCGGCCGGGACGGCGCGCCCGTCCCGGTGACGGTCTGCGACCCCGGGCCGCGGGACCGCGGCCGCCCCGCGCCCACCCTGCTCACCGTCTACGGGGGCTTCGGCCTCCCGCTGGAACCCTCCTGGGACCCGGCCATGGAGGCCTGGCTGCGGGCCGGCGGCCGGATCGCCTGGGTGCACGCGCGCGGCGGCGGCGAGCTCGGCCCCGCCTGGGCGGCCGCCGGCCGGGGCCCCGGCAAGAGCGCCACCGTGGACGACTTCCGGGCCGCCGCCGCGATGCTGGTCGAACGCGGCGAGGCCCCGGCCGGCGGGCTGGGCGCACTGGCCGCCAGCAACGGGGCGCTGGTGGTTGCCGCCGCGCTCACCCGGGAGCCCGGTCTGCTGTCCGCCGCGGTGTGCGTGGCCCCGCTCACCGACCTGGCCCGCTACCAGGTCGGCGGCCTCGGCCGGCTCTGGGCGGAGGAGTACGGCGATCCGGCCGACCCGCGGGCGCTGCGGGCGCTGCTCGACTACTCCCCGTACCACCGGGTGGTGCCCGGGACGGCCTACCCGGCGGTGCTGCTCGCCACCGGGGCGAACGACGCGCGGGTGCCGCCCTGGCACGCCTGGAAGCTCTGCGCGGCGCTCGGACGGGCCTCCACCGGGGCGGCGCCGGTCCTGCTCGACCACCACGACAGCGGCGGCCACCAGGGCCGTCCGGCCGCGGCCGGACGGGAGCTCGCGGTCCGCTCCCTCGCCCTGCTGGCCGCCGGCACCGGCCTGCTGCCACCCGCCGACCTGCCCGCCGGTCCGTGCGGAGCCCCGCCCGCCGGTCCGCCCGGCCCCCGGCCCAGACCGCAGTCCTGACCTCAGCCCGTGTCCAACCGAGGAGAGCACCACCGATGACCGAGCCCCAGTCCCTCGCGGGAGGCCCGTCCCGTCCCGGAGGCCCCCGGGCCGCCGCGAACCACGCCCCGGCCGCCGCGTCGGCCGTCGACCTGACCAAGGTGCACGGGTCGGGCGACGCCCGGGTGGTGGCACTGGAGCGGGTCTCGGTGTCCTTCCGGGAGGGGGAGTTCGCGGCGATCATGGGCCCGTCCGGCTCCGGCAAGTCCACCCTGCTCCAGTGCCTCGCCGGACTGGAGTCCTGCACCTCGGGCGCCGCCCGGATCGGCGACACGGACCTCACCCGGCTGAGCGACGGCCAGCTGACCAGGCTCCGCCGCGACCACGTGGGCTTCGTCTTCCAGGCCTTCCACCTGATCCCCACCCTGACGGTGTCGGAGAACATCGCCCTGCCGCTGACGCTGGCCGGCCGCACCCCCGACCGGCAGTGGCTGGACACCCTGGTCGAGGCGGCCGGCCTCGGCGCCCGGCTCGGCCACCGCCCGGCCCAGCTCTCCGGCGGCCAGCAGCAGCGCGTCGCCTGCGTCCGGGCGCTGGCCGGCCGGCCCCGGATCGTCTTCGCCGACGAACCGACCGGCAACCTGGACTCCCGCTCCGCCGCCGAGATCCTCGCGCTGCTGCGCCGGTGCGTCCGGGAACTCGGCCAGACCGTCGTGATGGTCACCCACGACCCGGTGGCGGCCTCGTACGCCGACCGCGTCGTCTTCCTCGCAGACGGCCGCATCGTCGACGAACTCCTCGGCCCGACCCCCGACCAGGTGCTCGGGCGGATGCGCACCTTCGACGCCAACCTCGGCATCAGCTACTGGTCCGGACCGGCCTGACCTGCCGCGCGCCGACCGCCGGATGCGCGAGGATGGGGGGCATGCCGAACCGTCTCGCGGACGCGACCTCGCCGTACCTGCTCCAGCACGCCGACAACCCCGTGGACTGGTGGCCCTGGACGCCGGAGGCCTTCGAGGAGGCGCGGCGCCGCGGCGTACCCGTTGTGCTGTCGGTCGGTTACGCCGCCTGTCACTGGTGTCATGTCATGGCTCACGAGAGCTTCGAGGACGCCGGGCTCGCCGAGTACCTCAACGAGCGGTTCGTCCCGGTCAAGGTGGACCGGGAGGAGCGGCCGGACGTCGACGCCGTGTACATGGAGGCGGTGCAGGCCGCGACCGGGCAGGGCGGGTGGCCGATGACGGTGTTCCTCACGCCCGACAAGGAGCCGTTCTACTTCGGCACCTACTTCCCGCCGCAGCCCCGGCACGGGATGCCGTCCTTCCGGCAGGTGCTGGAGGGTGTGGAGGCCGCCTGGCGGGACCGGCGGGAGGAGGTCGGCGAGGTCGCCGGACGGATCCGGGCCGACCTCGCCCAGCGGGCCGCCGTGTACTCGGCCGGCGCCCACAACCCGCCCGGCGAGGCGGATCTGCACCAGGCGCTGGTGGCCCTCAGCCGGGACTTCGACCAGAGCCGCGGCGGCTTCGGCGGCGCGCCGAAGTTCCCGCCGGCCATGGTGCTGGAGTTCCTGCTGCGCCACCACGCCCGGACCGGCTCGGAGGCGGCCCTGGAGATGGCCGTCCGCACCGGTGAGGCGATGGCCCGCGGCGGCATCCACGACCAGCTCGGCGGCGGCTTCGCCCGGTACGCGGTGGACGCCGGCTGGGTGGTGCCGCACTTCGAGAAGATGCTGTACGACAACGCCCTGCTGCTGCGCGCCTACCTGCACCTGTGGCGGGCCACCGGATCGGCCCTGGCCCGCCGGGTCGCGCTCTCCACGGCGGACTTCCTGCTGCGCGAACTCCGCACGCCCGAGGGTGCGTTCGCCTCCGCCCTGGACGCCGACAGCCTGGACGAGGAGACCGGGCAGTCCGCCGAGGGCGCGTACTACGTGTGGGAGCCCGGTCAGCTGGTCGACCTGCTCGGCCCCGCCGACGCGGCCACCGCCGCCCGGCTGTTCACCGTCACCGCCGAGGGCACCTTCGAACACGGCACCTCGGTGCTCCAACTCCTCGCCGACCCCGAGGACTTCGCCGAGTACGAGACGATCCGGGCGCGGCTGGCCGAGGCCCGGGCGGCCCGCCCCGCCCCGGCCCGCGACGACAAGGTGGTCGCCGCCTGGAACGGCCTGGCCGTCGCCGCGCTCGCCGAGACCGGCGCGCTGCTGGACCGCCCCGACCTGGTCGAGGCCGCCGAACGCGCCGCCGACCTGCTGCTCGCCGTCCACCTCACGCCCGACGGCCGGCTGCTGCGCACCTCCCGGGACGGCCGGGCCGGTGCCAACGCCGGCGTGCTGGAGGACTACGCGGACACCGCCGAGGGCTTCCTCGCGCTGTACGCCGTCACCGGCGACGCCTCCTGGCTCCAACTGGCGGGCGGCCTGCTCGACACCGTGCTCAAGCACTTCACCGACGAGGCCTCCGGCGCGCTCTACGACACCGCCGACGACGCCGAGGAGCTGATCCGCCGCCCGCAGGACCCGACCGACAACGCCACCCCGTCCGGCTGGACGGCCGCCGCCGGCGCCCTGCTCACGTACGCCGCGTACACCGGCTCCGACCGGCACCGCACGGCCGCCGAACGGGCCCTCGGCGTGGTCGGCGCCCTCGCCGGCCGGGCACCGCGGTTCATCGGCTGGGGACTCGCCGTCGCCGAGGCGTTGCTCGACGGGCCGCGCGAGGTCGCCGTGGTCGGCCCGGACGGCGACCCGGCCACGGCGGCGCTGCGACGGGCCGCGCTGCTCGGGACGGCGCCGGGAGCGGTGGTCGCGGTCGGCGCGCCCGGGGAACCCGAGGTGCCGCTGCTGGCCGACCGGCCGCTGGTCGGCGGCGCCCCCGCGGCGTACGTCTGCCGGCACTTCGCCTGCGACGCCCCGACCACCGATCCGGCGGAACTGGCCGGGAAGCTGGGCACGGCGGTCGAGTAGCGGGCGCCCCGGCGGGGGCGGGCAAGCCGTCGACGGTGGGGGCGGGCAGGGGTTCGACGGCGGCCGGATAATCGTTGGCGAGCGGGGTCCGGCCGGGTCCACCATGGGCCATGACCTGGACTTTCAGCACCTCCCTCGACGAGTTCCGCGACCAGGCGGGCGCCTTCCTGGCCGCCCGCCCCGCCGAGAACACCGTCCTGCTCACCATCGCGCACCGGCTGGCCGAGTCCGGCCTGACGGTGTTCGGCGAGCCGCCGGTCTTCGGCTGGTGGCGGGCCGAGCAGGGAGGTCCGGTCGCGGGCGCCTTCCTCCAGACGCCGCCGTTCGCCCCCCGGCTCTCCTTCATGCCGCCGGCCGCGGCCGCCGAACTGGCGACCGGCCTGGCCGCCGCCGGAGCCGGCTTCACCACGGTGACCGGGGTCGGCGGGGGAGCCGAAGCGGTCCGCGCCTTCGCCGCCGCCTGGACGGCGGCCACCGGCACCGAACAGTCCGTCCGTGTCGACGAACGGCTCTACCGGCTCGGCGAGTTGACCGACCCGCCGCGCCCGCCCGCAGGCCGCCACCGGCTGGCCGAACCGGCCGACCGCGAACTGGCGATCCGCTGGTACCAGGAGTTCCTGGCCGAGGTCGAGGTCGAACTCCCCGACGTCCCAAGGGCGGTGGACGAGCGGACCGCGAACGGCTGCCTGCACCTGTGGGAGGACGACGGCCGCCCGGTCGCCCTGGCCGGCAGCAGCCCGGTGCTCGCCGGCATGTCCCGCATCGGCCCGGTCTACACCCCCGCCGAAAGCCGCGGCCACGGCTACGGCACCGCCGTCACCGCCGCCGTCTCGGCCCACCTCCTCGCCCACGGCGCCACCGAGGTCCTGCTCTACACCGACCTCGCCAACCCGACCAGCAACTCCATCTACCAGCAGATCGGCTACCTGTCGGTGGAGGACTCCCTGATCGTGGACTTCCGGCCCCGGTAACGGAGTTACGCGTCCCTGGTCAGATGCACGCCCGCCACCCCGGCCACCTTCGTGCCGAAGGGATCGGTGGCGGCCGCCGCAGTGGCGGGCGCGGGCAGCCGGTCGGCGCTGAGGTACGTCTGCGCGCAGGTGAGAAGGTTGCCGCCGGCCGACTTCATGTCGCCGGCGAGCCCGTCCAGCAGCGACTTCCAGGCGGTGCCGCACCCCTGCAGCGCCGCCCCGCTCTGCCACCCCGCCAGCCCCCCGGCCGCCTTGTCGCCCGGCTCCGCGAGCTTCGCCGTCTCCTCCGGAACCTTCCCGGCCACTGCCAGCGCGTTGTTCCCGGCGGCGGTCAACTCGCCTGGTTTTACAGTGAATCCCTTGCCGTCACCCATCGCTCTTCCCCCAATGCCGCTGTGGCAGACGTGGGTTATGGTAGCGGTGAGTATCGGGGGGAGCACTCATGGCTGATCCGGATCAGCGGGCCGGCGCGGGCCGGCTCGACTTCGCGAGCCTGAAGAACGCCAGACCGGGGGACCTCCACGCGGCCGGCGACGCGTACGACGCACTCCACAAGGCGTTCGCGCAGCACACCGCCGACTGGAAGCGCGGCACCACCGACCGGGTCCACGGGTCGGGCTGGAGCGGACCGGCAGCCGACGCCGCGATCCCCTCACTGGACGGCACGACCACCCAACTGCACGCCGCCGAAACCGAACTGGCCGCACTCGGCCAGACCCTGCGGGACTACGCCGACCTCTTCGGACTCGCCCAGTCGAAACTCCGGCAGGCCGTCGTCGACGCCGGTGCCAAGGGCCTGACCGTCAGCGACAACGGCACGGTGAGCTGGCCCGCGCCCACCGGCCCGGTGGACGCGAACTGGGAGACCAAGCAGAAGGCGGCGGCCGAGGAGATCGCCAAGCGGATCACCGCCGCCCTCACCGAGGCCGGGACGGCCGACCAGACCCTCGCCGGGCTGCTCAGGGGCTTCACCCAGCACGCCACCAGCAAGTCGGGCCTGACCCTCGCGGTCGCCGAGGCCGACCAGCGGACGGCGAACGAGTCGGGCGCCCCGTACCTGAGGGACATGCCGGCCGCGGGAGCGCCGCCCACCGAGGTCAACAGCTGGTGGAACGGCCTCGACCCGGCGGGCCGGCAGTGGTTCATCGACCACCACCCGGAGAAGGTCGGGAACCTGGACGGGATCCCGGCGGACGTGCGGGACCAGGTCAACCGGAGCTACCTGGACAAGCGGCTGAGCGAGCTCAAGGGCAAGCAGCGGACGAAGGAAGAGGAGGCGGAGCTCAAGAAGCTGCAGCCCATCTGGGACCGCCTCGATCAGGACGGCGGGGCGACGGACGGTCGTCCCCGCACGTATCTGATCGGTATCGGTGCCGAAGGCCAGGGACGCGCGATCCTCTCCTACGGGAACCCGGACACCGCCACCGACATCGCCGCCTATGTTCCCGGCGTCACCACGGATCCCAGTTCTCTCGGCCCGGCCAAGCACGGGGACACGCCGGGCACCAACGAGTCGGAGAACGCGCTGAACGTCTGGCGCGAGGCCAACAAGAAGGTCAAGCCCGGCGGTTCGGTGGCCTCGATCGTCTGGCTGGGCTATGACCCGCCCGGCGAGGACCTGAACGCGGCCGACCCGAAGGCGGCGGTCAAGGGCGCACCCGACTACGCGAGGTTCGTCACCGGGCTCCGGACGACCAACAGCAGCGGCCAGTGCCCGCACATCACCTCGATCGGACACAGCTACGGCTCGGTCGTGGTCGGACTGGCGACGAAGGCGGCCACGCACCAGGGGAACTACACGCCACCGGATGATGTGGTGTTCATCGGAAGCCCCGGCACCGGTGTGGATCGCGCCTCGGAGCTCCGGCTGCCCGGGCACGTCTGGGCCGGCGCGGCGGACAACGACGTCGTCACCCACGCCTCGTCGCCCCGAGGTCTCGTCCCGTGGCCCCTCGGCGCTCACCCGGACGAGAACTGGTACGGACGGGATCCGGCGAGCGAGTCCTTCGGTGGCAAGCGCTTCACGGTCTCCGAGTACAGCCAGGGGGCGAACCTCGTGGGTGCGCACACCAAGTACCTCACCCCGGAGTTCGGTGGCCCCTCGCTGGGCAACATCGCCTCCATCGTCACGGGCAAGGGCGGCGACGTCCATGTGACGGGTGGCCGATGAGGGCCCGCTGGAAGCTGGTCGGATCGGTCGTGCTGGCCTTCGCCGTCGTGGTGACCGCCTGTTCGGTGCTGTTCTTCAACGGGTACGGACCGCTGGCGTTGGCCGATCGGCGGTCGCGGCTGTCACCCGGAGCGGCGAAGGTGCGGATCGACCATGCCCTGCGCACCACGATGGGGGCGGTCTCTCCGTCGTTGGCCTTCGCGGGTGCCTATTTCGAGGTGCGCAGGGAACGGGACCGCTGGGACGGCGAGCCGAGCATGGTGTCGGCGGTCACCGAGGTCGTCGTCGGTCGGACCGCGGTCGCGAGTACGAGGCTGCCGGCCCTGATGGACCAGGTGACCCAGGCCTGGCAGGGACTCGGAAGTACCGTGGTCCATCGGTCGAACCCCTCCGACGAGATCCAGTCCTTGCACGGGGTCGGGGAAGCGGGCGGCGAGACGTTCCTCCTGTTCCTTGCGGCGGCACAGCCGGACTCGACGTACCGGGTGAAGTTCCTGGTGGAGGCCTACGGGGTGCTGTACCAGCCCGCCCACGAATACGAGCCGGTGTCCCCACTCGCCAGGACATCGCTCGCCACGATGGGCGACCCCGTCGACGACCCGTACTGGTCGCACTGACCCCCACCCCCCTCACTCCCAGTCCCACCGGATCCCCAGGAGGCACGGCCGTACCGCCGTCGCCACCAGGTGGACGCAGTGGTGCCCGTCGAGGGTGAGTTCCTCGGTCTCGTACGGGGCGGCGCCCGGCGAGTGCAGTGCGAAGCGGTGGCAGCGGACGGGGAGGGCGGCGGGGTGGAAGGTGACCTGGAGGACGTACTGGCCGGCGCCGGAGTTGAAGCCGCGGACGTATTCGCAGCTGGGGTCGGGGGAGGGGGCGTCGTCGAAGCCGTAGCCGAGCAGGTGGGTGTCGCCGGCGCGTAGGCGGCGGTCGAGGAGGAGTTCGGCGGCGAGCAGGTGGTGGGCCTGGTCGCGGCGGACGCGGCCGGGGCGGCAGTTCTCCTCGGCGCGGACGCCGACGCGGGTGATGTCGCTGCCGGGGTCGCCCTGGTAGAGGGCGAGGTAGCGGTCGATGCCGTCGCGGTGGGCGCGCAGGGCGTGCTGGGAGTCGCGGCGGGCGAGTTGGCGGTCGGGGCCGACGCGGATGCGTTCGATGTGGGTGATGGTGTGCAGTCCGGTGTCGCGCGGGCCGGCGAGGGTGGCGAGCAGGTCGTCGACGGCGACGGCGGGGGAGATGAGGTCGCGGTAGGGGCGGACGGGCGGGCCGGCGGGGGCGGGGCCGGCGGCGCGGCGGGGGCCGAGCAGCCGGGTGAGGGAGTGCTCGGGCAGGTCGAGGACCTCTTCCAGGGCGGCGACGGCGCGCAGTGACTCGGTGCGTTCGGGGCGGCGGCGGCCCTGCTGCCAGTAACTGAGGCTGGTGAGGCCGACGGTGACGCCGCGCAGGGCGAGGTGGCGGCGGATGCGGTGGAGGGCGAGGCCCCGGGCGGAGATCGCGGTGCGCAGGGCGAGGTGGAAGGGGCCGGTGCGCAGGGCGGCGGCGAGGTCGGCTGGGTCGCTCTTGTGGATGGCGGCCTCCTGGGGGACGGGCGGACCGGCGTGCGGGCGGCTCGGACGGAGCGGCGTTTGACCGTGAATATTCACATCGGTGCGGTGGTTTGTCACCGGTCCGGGCCTGCTGCGCGGTGGTTCTCCGGGCGCCGTTCACATCCGCGTCCGCCCGTTCACACCTCGGTCGGGCCCCGCGGAGGGCCGTTGACCTGTCCCTGACGAGGCGCGATGCTCGGGGCGCGATCCGGACCGCGCCCCCACACAGCACCTCGCTCCACTCGTGCAAGGAGGCTTTCCCGCCATGCCAGTTCCACGAATACGGCTGCGCCGCGCGGTCTCGCTGCTCGCCCTCGGCGTGCTGGGCCCGGCGCTCACCGCCGCGGTGGCGGCGCCCGCGATCGCTGCCCCGGCCGGGCAGCAGACCCAGGCCCAGTACCAGGACCGGACCCAGGCCCAGACGCAGGCCCAGACGCAGACCCAGGACCGGGCCGCGCACCAGGTCCGCCAAGCCGCCGCGCCCGGCAGCACGGCCGACCTGGCCGGCACCTTCAAGAAGCTCAACATCACCATGCAGCAGCAACAGCAGACCAACTGGTGCTGGGCGGCGAGCGGGAACACCATCGCCACCTGGTTCGGCTACAACTACAGCCAGAACCAGTTCTGCAACGCCGCGTTCGGCCGCTCCGCCAACTCCAGCTGCCCCAACAGCCAGGCCACGCTGGGCGACGTGCAGAACGGGCTGAACTGGGTCGGCATCAACCCGGGCTCGTACGTCAACGGGTACCTGAACTACGGCACCGTGCAGTCCGAGGTGAACGCGGACCGCCCGATCGAGACGCGCATCCAGTGGAGTTCGGGCGGCGGCCACATGCACGTCCTGTACGGCTACGACACGTCGAGCAACTGGGTCTACTGGGGCGATCCGTGGCCCTCCAACTACCGCTACAACTGGGCGGAGTACGGGTACTACGTGAACAACAACACGTTCTCGTGGACCCACTCCCTGTACCGGATCGGCGCGTGAGGGCGGCCATGACCGAGACCAAGAGCCGCCGTCGGGCCGCCACCGCGACCGCCACCGCCCTGCTCGCCGCCGGCCTCGCGCTGGTGCTCGCCCCGGCCGCGCACGCGGACTCCCCGTCCGCCCCGGCCCCGGTGCCCGCCGCCGAGCTGGCGCAGGCCCGCGGCGCGGTCCAGGACCCGGCCGTCCTCGACAAGGTCGGCCACTTCTTCGCCCGCAAGGGCGTCCCGCCGACCCGGCAGCTGACCATCGGCGCCGCCGAGGAGGCCCGGGCGGCGGGCGAGGCCGCGCCGCGGCTGGTCGGCGACACCGTGCCGGTGTACGTCCTGGACCCCGGCTTCGTGGCCGGTACCCCCGGCGCACCGGTGGCGACGTCGGAGTTCACCGCCAGCAAGGTGGTCGCGGCGGACGGGCAGAGCGCCTCGGTCTGGACCGTCCGACAGGGCGGCGGCTGGAAGGTGGTGAACATCGCCTCGGGCGGTGACGAGAGCGACTACGCGGCGAAGGCGGCGGGCAGCGGCGGTGGCACCGCCTTCCGCGAGCCGCAGGTCAACGCCTGGTACGTGCTGCGCGACGGCCGGGTGCTGCCGCTGGACGACGAGGCCCGGCGCTCGGTGGGCGCGGGCGGGGTCACGCTGGCCGCGTACCAGCAGCTGGTGCACCAGCGGTACGGGGACAAGCTGCCCGGCTCGGCGTACGACCGGGCGGGCAAGGGCGGCGGCTACGAGGCGGACGCCGCGCCGGAACTCGCGGCCGCGCCGCGGTCCGGGACGGCACCGCAGCCCGGGGAGGGCCCGCAACTCGCGGTCGCACCGCGACCCGCGGGCGGCGGTTCGGCACTGCCGGCCGTGACGGCGGCGGCCGCCCTGGGGGCCACCGCCCTGGTGGGCGCGGGTGCCGTGCTGCGGCGGAGGGGCGTCCGCCGCGGCTGACGGCGGGCGGGGTCGCGAGAGGTTCACAGAGGCGCTCGGCCGGGTTCTCCCGGCCGGGCGCCTTGCCGTGGTCACGTTCCGTGATGTGTCCTGGAAGTGCTGCTTCCGCACAAGGAATTGACGCAACGTTGATCTGTCGTTCGCCGCCTGGGGGCGGTTGGCCATGACTGACGGTAGATACGATGTGGCAATCGGTCAGTGCTGGCCGACGCGTGCCGAGAGCGGAGAAGAGGTGGGGCGGCGGGAGCCGACCACGAGCCCGGCACCGGGAAAGGGGACCGAGGTGGCCGACGCGGACGACAAGCAGATGAGCTCCCAGGTGTGGGGCTCGGCGGTGGTGGTGGGCTCTGCGCTGGCCGTGGTGGCGGCCTATCTGATCAAGGGTGCCCCACTGGTCCTGGCGGTCGCCGGGGTGGAGACCCTGCTGCTGATGGTCTACGTCGCCCGCCGCTGGCGCGCGATGCGCGGCGGGCCGGCCCCGGTGCGGCACCGTCCGCGCCGCGGCATCCCGGACGCCGCGCACTGCGAGCGCTGCCGCCGGGCCCGTGAGGCGCTGGACGCCCGGCAGGCGCGGGGCCGTGCGGTCGGCGCGGTGCGGTGGCCCGAGCCCGAGGCGCTCCCGGCGCCGGCCTGGCCTCCGCGCGAGCCCCACCGGGAGTCGCACGGGGAGCAGCACCACGCGCACGGCGGGCAGCAGCACCACGGGTACGGCGAGCAGCACCACGCGCACGGGCCGCTGCAGGATCCGGGCCCGCAGCCGGAGGCCGGCGCGGCCGACCACGCGGCCTACCCGCGCCGCCCGCAGCTCCGGGCCCCGTACGAGCGGCCCTGGACGGCGGAACGGGCGGCCGTCCGGTCCGTGGACCGTTCGACCGCCCGTCGGGGTGCGCCGGGATCGACCGGCCGTGCCGTGCGCCACCAGTGATCACCCGACCGTGCCGTACGCCACCGGTGGCCGACCGGCCATGGCGTACGGCACCGGTGTTCACCCGGCCGTGCCGTACGGCACCGGTGTTCACCCGGTGGTGCTGTAGGCCACCAGCGAGACGCCGACGTACTGGACGATGAACGCCCCCAGGGTGAAGGCGTGGAACACCTCGTGGAACCCGAACCAGCGCGGTGAGGGGTTGGGCCGCTTGAGCCCGTACACCACGCCGCCGATGCTGTAGAGCACCCCGCCGACGATCATCAGCACCAGGACGGCGACCCCGCCGGCGCGCAGGAAGTCCGGCAGGAAGAAGGCGGCGGCCCAGCCCAGCGCGAGGTACACCGGTGTGTACAGCCAGCGCGGCGCGCCGACCCAGAACACCCGGAACGCGATCCCGGCCAGCGCGCCGCCCCAGGCCACCCAGAGCAGGACCTGCTGGTCGGCGCCCTTGAGCAGCAGCATGGTGAACGGCGTGTAGGTGCCCGCGATGATCAGGAAGATGTTCGCGTGGTCCAGCCGGCGCAGTACGGCGTCCCCGCGCGGCCCCCAGTTGAAGCGGTGGTACACCGCGCTGACCCCGAACAGCAGCCAGGCGCTGACCGAGTAGATCGCGCAGGCGATCTTGGCGGGCGTGGAGTCGGCCAGGCAGATCAGCACGATCCCGGCGGCCACCGTGGCGGGGAACATTCCGGCGTGCAGCCAGCCGCGCCACTTCGGCTTGCTCTCCGTGAGTGCACTCTCCGCGAGCGCAGCAGCAGTCATGCGCAGCATGCTACCCGTTACCTACGGCTCCGTAGGTTACTCGCGCGTAGGAAGTGGCGATCGTCACTCTTAGACGTTTTGGAGTATTTGGAGTGTGGCGCCGCGCACTCCGTCGCGGGGTCGGTCGACATGTTACCGATGGGTAATCATACTGGCTGTAGTAAAGGGTGCGTCAATTTCGACGCTTCGCCGCGTTCCGGCCTTGAGTCCGGAGCTACGCTGCAAGCACCCTCAGACCCCCGCGACGCCATCTCCACGCCGAGATGGCGTGAAACGGAGCGATCGTGTCGTACGAGATCTCTGCTCTCAGCGCATCCGCGCCCACCCGCCACAAGCAGCTGCTCGCTTGGGTGAGCGAGATCGCCGAGCTCACCCAGCCGGACCGCATCGAGTGGTGCGACGGTTCCGACGAGGAGTACCAGCGCCTCGCGGACCTGCTGGTGGCGCAGGGCACCTTCAAGAAGCTCAACGAGGAGAAGCGCCCCAACTCCTACTACGCCGCCTCGGACCCGTCCGACGTGGCGCGCGTGGAGGACCGCACCTTCATCTGCTCCGAGCAGGAGAAGGACGCCGGACCGACCAACCACTGGAAGGCCCCCGCCGAGATGCGGGAGATCTTCCAGGGCGAGCAGGGCCTCTTCCGCGGCGCGATGAAGGGCCGCACGATGTACGTCGTGCCCTTCTCGATGGGCCCGGTCGGTTCCCCGCTGGCCGCGTACGGCGTCGAGATCACCGACTCCGCCTACGTCGCCGTCTCCATGCGTGTGATGACCCGCATGGGTCAGGCCGTGCTGGACCAGCTCGGCGAGGACGGCGACTTCGTCAAGGCCGTGCACACCGTCGGCGCCCCGCTCGCCGAGGGCCAGGCGGACGTGCCGTGGCCGTGCAACAGCACCAAGTTCATCTCGCACTTCCCGGAGACCAAGGAGATCTGGTCCTTCGGCTCGGGCTACGGCGGCAACGCCCTGCTCGGCAAGAAGTGCTACGCGCTGCGCATCGCCTCGACCATGGCCCGCGACGAGGGCTGGCTGGCCGAGCACATGCTCATCCTGAAGCTCACCCCGCCGAGCGGCGAGGTCAAGTACGTCGCGGCGGCCTTCCCCTCGGCCTGCGGCAAGACCAACCTGGCCATGCTCCAGCCGACCGTCCCGGGCTGGAAGGTCGAGACGATCGGCGACGACATCGCCTGGATGCGTTTCGGCGCCGACGGCCGCCTGTACGCCATCAACCCCGAGGCCGGCTTCTTCGGCGTCGCCCCCGGCACCGGCGTGGACACCAACGCCAACGCCATCGAGACCCTCTGGGGCAACACCGTCTTCACCAACGTCGCCCTCACCGACGACGGCGACGTGTGGTGGGAGGGCCTCACCGACGAGCCCCCGGCGCACCTGACCGACTGGCGCGGCAACGACTGGACCCCCGAGTCCGGCACCCCGGCCGCCCACCCGAACGCCCGCTTCGCCGTCCCGGCCGCGCAGTGCCCGACCATCGCCCCGGAGTGGGAGGACCAGGCGGGCGTGCCGATCTCGGCGATCCTGTTCGGCGGCCGCCGCGCCACCGCCGTCCCGCTGGTGACCGAGTCCTTCGACTGGCAGCACGGCGTCTTCCTGGGCGCCAACATCGCCTCCGAGAAGACCGCCGCCGCCGAGGGCACCGTCGGCGAGCTGCGCCGCGACCCGTTCGCGATGCTGCCCTTCTGCGGCTACAACATGGGCGACTACTTCGCCCACTGGCTGAAGGTCGGCGCCCAGGCGGACGCCGCCAAGCTGCCGAAGATCTACTACGTCAACTGGTTCCGCAAGGACGCCGAGGGCAAGTTCGTCTGGCCCGGCTACGGCGAGAACAGCCGCGTGCTCAAGTGGATCGTCGAGCGCCTGGAGGGCACCGGCGAGGGCGTCGAGACCCCGATCGGCGTGCTGCCGACCGTCGAGGGCTTCGACCTCGGCGACCTGGACCTCTCCAAGGAGGACCTCGACCTGCTCTTCACCGTGGACGCCGACATCTGGCGCCAGGAGGCCGCGCTCGTGCCGGCCCACCTGGAGACCTTCGGCGACCACACCCCGAAGGAGCTGTGGGACGAGTACCGGAACCTCGTCGCGCGCCTCGGCTGAGCCTGAGCCTCAGCCGCGGTAGCGGCGGGCGCGCGGCACGAACCGCGCGCCCCGCCGAGCGGCAGGACGGCCGGAGTTCCGCCGGGCGATTTTCCCCCGACCAAGGAGATCGCCCGGGCCGGAACTCCGGCCGTAGTGTTTTCCCGGGAGCCGTCCCAGGAGCCGTCCCGGGTGTCGTCGAGCCCGGTGGCTACGGCTGGACGTAGCCGCTCAGGAAGTCGCCGATCCGGGTCACCGCGTCGGTGATCTCCTCCGGCCGGGGCAGCGTGACCAGCCGGAAGTGGTCCGGCTCGGGCCAGTTGAAGCCGGTGCCCTGGACCAGCAGGATGCGCTGGGAGCGCAGCAGGTCGAGCACCATCCGGGCGTCGTCCTTGATCTTGTGGACCTTGGGGTCCAGCCGGGGGAAGGCGTACAGCGCGCCCTTGGGCTTGACGCAGCTGACCCCGGGGATGTCGTTGAGCAGCTTGTACGCGGCGTCGCGCGAGGCGTGCAGCCGGCCGCCGGGCAGCACCAGGTCGCGGATCGACTGCCGCCCGCCGAGCGCGGCGGCCACCGCGTGCTGGGCCGGCATGTTGGCGCAGAGCCGCATCGAGGCGAGCACGGTCAGGCCCTCGATGTAGCTGCGGGCCCGGTGCCGGTCGCCGGACAGCACCATCCAGCCGGAGCGGAAGCCCGCGACCCGGTACGCCTTGGACAGCCCGTTGAAGGTGACGCAGAAGAGGTCCGGGGCCAGGGTGGCCAGCGGGACGTGCTCGGCGTCGTCGTAGAGGATCTTGTCGTAGATCTCGTCCGCGTAGACCACCAGGTCGTGCCGGCGGGCGATCTCGGCGATGCCCTCCAGCACCTCGCGCGGGTAGACCGCGCCGGTCGGGTTGTTCGGGTTGATCACCACGATGGCCCTGGTGCGATCGGTGACCTTGGCCTCGATGTCGGCGAGGTCCGGGTACCACTCGGACTGCTCGTCGCAGCGGTAGTGCACGGCGGTGCCGCCGGCCAGCGAGACCGAGGCGGTCCACAGCGGGTAGTCCGGGGCCGGGACGAGCACCTCGTCGCCGTCGTCCAGCAGCGCGGTCATGGCCAGCTGGATCAGTTCGGAGACGCCGTTGCCGAGGAAGACGTCGTCGACGGAGAGGCCGTGCAGCCCGCGGTCCTCGTAGTGCATGACCACCGCGCGGCGGGCGGAGAGCAGGCCCTTGGAGTCGCCGTAGCCGTGCGCGGTGGCGAGGTTGCGCAGGATGTCCTGGAGGATCTCCGGGGGCGCCTCGAAACCGAAGGTGGCCGGGTTGCCGGTGTTGAGCTTGAGGATGCGGTGGCCCTGTTCCTCCAGCCGCATCGCCTCGTCGAGTACCGGTCCGCGGATGTCGTAGCAGACATTGGCGAGCTTGCTGGACTGGATGACCTGCATGTCCGCCTACTTTAGGGGTACGGAGGGGCCGTGCGGCGGGTCTCCGTGGGGGTGCTTCGGAGGGTCGGAACGGCCCCCTTGGATCGGCAGGCGGGGGCGGCGGGCGGCCTTGTGAACCGGCAGTCGAATGTCCGGAATGCTCCTGTATGCGAGGAGCGCCGCCGCGCCGTTCCGTGGAACGAGACGGACGGCACACGCCCGGCGCGGGAGGATGTGGCCGGTCGTGTCGGTCGAGGAGGGGGTGCGCCGGTGGTCCCGGTCGTGGTCGCGGCGGTGCTGGTCGGTCTCCTGGCGGCTCCGCCGCTGCGCGGGCGGATCGCCCGCTTCGCGGTGCCGGAGGGCGAACCCTGGTGCGAGGCCTGCCCGTCCTGCGGGCGCGCGGTGCGGCTGCTGCCGCCGACCGGGCGCTGCCCGGGCTGCCGGGAGCGGCTGGGCGCCGGCCCCTGGACGGTGGAGGCGGTCGCGGCGGCGGTCGCGGTCGCGGTGGCGTACGCGGCGGACCGCCTGGTGGTGGTGACCCTGGCCCTGGGCTGGGCGGCGGCGCTCGGCGTGGCGCTCGGCTTCGTCGACGCGCGGGTGCGCCGGCTGCCGTACGGGCTGACCGTGCCGCTGCTCGGCGGGGTGGCGGCGCTGCTGCTGGTCGCGGCGCAGGCCGAGCGGGACCCGGGCGCGCTGCTGCGCTGCCTGCTGGTCGCGCTGGCGGTCGGGGGCGTCCTCGAACTGGCCGTCTGGCTGGGCGCGTTGGGCCCCGGGGACTCCCCGCTCGGGCTCGCCCTGGGCGGGCTGCTCGGCTGGTTCGGCTGGTCGGTGGCGCTCGGCGGGCTGTTCGCCGCGATGGTGCTCGCCGGGCTATGGGGCACCCTGCGGGCCGCCGCCGCGCTGGCCCGCCGCCGCCCGGTGCGCGGGCTCGACCTCCCGGTCGGCCCGTTCCTGCTGCTCGGCGCGCTCACCGCGGTCCTGGCGCGGTGAGCGGAGCCGTACCAGGCGACGACCGGGAGCCGCCCCGGCCTCCGGTCCACCCCGCTCCCGGCCCCCGGAGGACCCCGCCACCGCCCCTTCCGGACCCCGCCCCTAATAGAGGGGACAGGGGAAACGGAAGGGCCCGCCGTACCGGTCGGTACGACGGGCCCCGCCGCCGACGCGCAGGCCCCACCCTCAAGGAGCGGCGCGCCGGGGGAGTTGGGCTCTAGGGGGTCACGGCCTCCCGGCCGTCACGGCATCTTGTGGACGAACGGGCCGACCGTGTTGGAGAACGCGTTGCCGTTGTTGGCGTCCCAGTTGGTCGACCAGGTCATCGCGCCGCGGATGGTCGGCCACTTGGCCGGCGGCACGAAGCTGCCGCAGTTGTTACCGGTGGCCAGGCAGTCCAGCGCGTTGTTCACCACGGTCGGCGAGACGTAGCCGCCGCCCGCCGCCCGGCTGGAGGCCGGGACGCCGATGCCGACCTGGTCCGGCCGCAGGCCGCCCTGGATCTGGGTGCAGACCTGCGCGGTGATGAAGTCGATGGTGCCCTGGTTGTAGACCTTGCCGTCGCAGCCGTTCATGCCGCCCGAGTTGTAGAACTGGGTGTTGACGACGGTGAGGATGTCCTTGGTCTTCAGCGCCAGCTGGAAGTAGGCGCCGGAGGTGTTGTACATCCCGATGGTCTCGGGGGCCATGGTCAGGACGAAGCCGGGGCCGACCTTGGCCTGCAGGGCGTGCAGCGCGTCGCCGAGCGGACCGGCCTGGACGCCGTTCTCCAGGTCGACGTCGATGCCGTCGAAGCCGTAGTCCTTGATGATCGCGTAGGCGCTGTTGGTGAAGTTGGCGCCGGCGGTGGCGTCCCCGACGGTGATCGCGCCGTTCTGGCCGCCGATGGAGAGGATGACCTTCTTGCCGGCCGCCTGCTTGGCCTTGACGTCGGCGCGGAACTGGGCGTCGGTGTAGCCGCCGAGGGCCTTGGACAGGCCCGGGTCCAGGGTGAAGCTGATCGCGCCGGTCCTGGTCGGCACGGCGTCGGCGAAGGAGACCGCGATGATGTCGTACGCGCTCTGGACGTCGCTCAGCCGCTGCGCGGTCGAGCCGTTGTCGAAGTTCTGCCAGTAGCCGGTGACCGCGTGGGCGGGCAGGCCGGTGACCGGCGGGGTGGTGCTGGTCGGCGTGGCGGTGGGGGTCGCCGTCGGGGTCTGGGTGGGCGTCCCGGTGGGGGTCGGGGTCGCCGTCTGGGTGGGCGTCGCGGTGGCCGTGGGGGAGGCGGTGGCCGTCGGCGTCGGGGTCGGCGTGGGGGGCGCGGTCGGCGACGGGGTGCCGGTGCCGCCGGGGCCGACCAGTGCGACGTCGTCGGCCAGGTAGGCGCTCTGGCCGTACCAGCCGTGCAGGTAGACGGTGACGCTGGTGGCGTTCGCCCCGGTGGTGAAGGTGGTGGACAGCTGGTTCCAGCTGTTCTGGTTCGACCACGCGGACGGGTCGGTGCCGCCGGTGCCGCGCGCGCCGAGGTAGACGTACGGGCCCTGGACCCACGCGCTCAGCGTGTAGCTGGTGTTGGGCAGCACGCTGATGGTCTGGGCGCACTCGGCGGTGTCGCCGGCGCCCGGGGTGGCCTGGAGCGCGCCGGTGCCGGAGTGGACCGGGGAGGACACCGTGGTCGCGGCGCCGGTGCAGGTCCAGCCGCCGAGCCCGCCGTCGAAGCCGCCGTTGGCGACCAGGTTGCCGACCGCCGCGCTGGCGCCGCCGGCGAAGAGGGCGAGGCCGCCGCCGGCCAGGGCGAGGGCGGTGGCGCCGGCCGCGACGGCCGGGAGGGGGCTGCGCCGGCGCTTGTGCGAAGGCTGGTTCAGCGTACGGGCCATGGGGTGACGCTCCTGGGGGAGGAGCGGCCGCCGCGGTGGGGGGCGCGGCGGCCGCGTGTGGGGGAGGGGAGGTCCGAAGTGAGCCTGCGGGGCGGAGCAGGAGGATCGTTCCGTCCCGGATCAAAAGCTGGACTAGACCATTGCTGGTCGTCAAGCATCGGAAGAACGGCTTACGGTTCCGTTAAGGATTCGGAGACCGTTCCGTGTCCGCGCCCCGGAGGCCCCGCAGCGACCCCGCGGAGGCCCCGCGGAGGCCCCGCCACCCGTCCGGAGGACCCCCGACACGCCCGTCGGGACAGACTTCGTACAGGACCGTGACCAGACCGCTACCTGCGGCTTTACTGTGCACCTGCGCGCCGGAGTAGGCTGCGCCGGGGGCGGAGACGCACCAGTTGCAACGAGCACGGAGGGGCCGGGAAACATGGGTCTGCGCGATGTCGCCGAACGGACGCCGGGGCTGCGCACCCTGCTCGGCGGGATGTACGGGCTCTACGGGCGACGGGTCGAGGTCCACCTCGCGAGCACCCCGCGCCACATCGGCGTGATCCTGGACGGCAACCGCCGCTGGGCCAAGGCGGCGGGCGGCTCCACCGCGTACGGCCACCAGCGCGGCGCCGACAAGATCAGCGAGTTCCTCGGCTGGTGCGATGAGACCCACGTCAAGGTCGTCACCCTCTGGATGCTCTCCACCGACAACCTGGACCGCCCGGCCGACGAGCTCGTCCCGCTGCTCGGCATCATCGAGGACGCCGTCACCGGCCTGGCCGCCGCCCGCCGCTGGCGGGTCAACCCGGTCGGCGCGCTGGACCTGCTGCCCCAGCACACCGCCGACGTGCTCAAGCGGGCCGCCGACCAGACCGCCGACATCGACGGGATAACGGTCAACGTCGCGGTCGGCTACGGCGGTCGGCACGAGATCGCCGACGCCGTCCGCTCGCTGCTCCAGGAGCAGGCCGGACGCGGCACCTCGATCGAGGAACTGGCCGAGGTCCTGACCGTCGAGCACATCGCCGAGCACCTGTACACCCGCAACCAGCCCGACCCGGACCTGATCATCCGCACCTCGGGCGAGCAGCGGCTGTCCGGCTTCCTGCTCTGGCAGAGCGCGCACAGCGAGTTCTACTTCTGCGAGGCGTACTGGCCGGCCTTCCGCAAGGTCGACTTCCTGCGCGCGCTGCGCGCCTACGAGCAGCGCCACCGGCGGCTGGGGCTGTAGTCCCGGATCGGCCGGTTCCAGCCCGGCGTCCCCGGGGCCGGTGCCCCGCGCCCTCTGGGGCGGTGACCCCGTGTCCGGGGGCCGTCGTCCCAGGTCCGGCCGTCCGGAGGAAATGACCGCCGTAGGCCTGGCCTACCCGGCGCCCGGGCGAGGCCAAACGTTCACCGGCAATGATCCGTCAGTTCGCCGGGGGCGCGAATGCACCGTTCCCCGCCTGGGAATACTCCAGTCAGTCCGGTCCCGAGGCCACCGGGGCAGCGGGGGCCGGCTTGCCGCGGATGACGCAGGGTCATCCGCTCTGGAGGCCTAGTGGTCAGTTCCAAGAGCCGCCGGACACCAGACCGGCGCACGTACGTTCTCGACACCAGCGTGCTCCTGGCGGACCCGCTCGCCATGACCCGCTTCGAGGAGCACGAGGTCGTCCTCCCGGTGGTGGTCGTCACCGAGCTGGAGGCCAAGCGGCACCACCCGGAGCTGGGCTACTTCGCCCGCCAGGCGTTGCGGCTGCTCGACGACTACCGCATCCGGCACGGTCGGCTCGACGAGCCGATCCCGGTCGGCGAGCTCGGCGGCACCATCCGGGTCGAGCTCAACCACTCCGACGTGTCGATACTGCCGGTCGGCTACCGGGCCGGCGGCGGTGAGGCGGACACCCGGATCCTCGCGGTCGCCCGCAACCTCCAGGCCGAGGGCTACGACGTCACCGTCGTGTCCAAGGACCTGCCGCTGCGGATCAAGGCCAGTTCGGTGGGCCTGCTCGCCGAGGAGTACCGGGCCGAGCTGGCGATCACCTCCGGCTGGACGGGCATGACCGAGCTGCACGTCCCGGCCGATCAGGTGGACGCGCTCTTCTCGGTCGGCCACGACGCGGGGGTGGACGTCGACGGGGCCGCCGAGCTGCCGGTCCACACCGGACTGGTGCTGACCTCGGAGCGCGGCCGCGCGCTCGGCCGGGTCACCGGCGACGGCCGGGTGCGGCTGGTGCGCGGGGAGCGCGAGGCGTTCGGGCTGCGCGGGCGCAGCGCCGAGCAGCGGGTGGCGCTGGACCTGCTGCTCGACCCGGAGATCGGGATCGTCTCGATGGGCGGCCGGGCCGGCACCGGGAAGTCGGCGCTGGCGTTGTGCGCGGGGCTGGAAGCGGTGCTGGAGCGGAGGCAGCACCGCAAGGTGATGGTCTTCCGGCCGCTGTACGCGGTCGGCGGGCAGGAGCTGGGCTACCTGCCCGGTTCCGAGGCGGAGAAGATGGGCCCCTGGGCGCAGGCGGTCTTCGACACCCTCTCCGCCGTCACCACCCCGGACGTGATCGAGGAGGTCATCTCCCGCGGGATGCTGGAGGTGCTGCCGCTGACCCACATCCGGGGGCGCTCGCTGCACGACGCCTTCGTGATCGTGGACGAGGCGCAGTCGCTGGAGCGGAACGTCCTGCTGACGGTGCTGTCCCGGATCGGCCAGGGCTCGCGGGTGGTGCTCACCCACGACGTGGCGCAGCGGGACAACCTCCGGGTGGGCCGCTACGACGGCGTGGTGGCGGTGGTGGAGAAGCTGAAGGGTCATCCGCTCTTCGCCCACATCACGCTCACCCGCTCGGAGCGTTCGCCGATCGCGGCGCTGGTCACGGAGATGCTGGAGGACATCCACCCGTGATCCGCCCTCCGAGGGCATAGTCGGACAATACGGTCAACTCATGGCCGGGGGCCCGCTCCTGAGGGAGCGGGCCCCGTCCGTTTCATCACATCGAGTGCTTTCCGTCCGGGGAACTGCCATGCGGTGAATGTGACATGCGCCACGCGGGCGGGAATTGCGTCGACCGTACCCGGTGCGGCATGGTGAGGGTTCTGTCAGGCCCCGCGTACGGCGCGGCAGGGCTTCCGGCCACCGGAGGTCAGGCCCCGGAAGGTCCACCAACTCCGGTCGGTGGACGCACAATTGAAGAACGTTGAGCCGTACGCCGCCCGATTCCAACGCCTGGTCGACTCACCTCGGCCGGACGCCGGGCCAGCACCTCCCGTGACCAGTGCACCGTGCGGAGGTCAGTGTCAAGGGGCATGTTGCGCCCGTACGGTCACGCGTGGGCGATGCTGGAAGGAATCCATGTGACTCGGATCTCGGTCCGGGGAGTCGCTGTGGCCTCCGCCACCGCCGTCACCGCTGTCGGTGCCGTCGTGGGCATGGCCTCGGGCAGCGAGGGCAAGACGACGCAGACGGTCGACGTCGCGGGCGCGACCCTGCTTGCCGAAGTCCCCTCTGGCGCCCAGGCGCAGACCATCAGTGACAACATCGGCCAGCAGGCATCCGCCCAGCAGGCCTCCGCCGACGCAGCCGCCAAGGCCGCCGCGGAGCAGAAGGCCGCCGAGGAGGCCGCGCGCCAGCAGGCCGCCGCGGACGCCCAGGCGAAGGCCGACGCCCAGGCCAAGGCCGACGCGGAGAAGGCCGCCAAGGCCGCGGACGACAAGCGCAAGGCCGACGAGGCCGCCGCGAACCGTTCCAAGTCCCGCTCCGCGATGAGCGCGGTGGAGGACAGCGCGCCGCCCGTCTCGGTCAGCCCCGGCTCGGTCCAGGACCTGGCCCGGCAGATCGTCGGCAACGACGCGCAGTTCCAGTGCTTCAGCCAGATCGTGAAGCGCGAGAGCGGCTGGGACTACACCGCGACCAACAAGAGCTCCGGCGCCTACGGTCTGGTCCAGGCGCTGCCCGGCACCAAGATGGCCTCGGCCGGTGCCGACTGGCGCACCAACCCGGCCACCCAGATCAAGTGGGGCGTCGGCTACATGAACTCCCGCTACGGCAGCCCCTGCGGTGCGTGGTCGTTCTGGCAGGCGCACAACTGGTACTAGGAAACGGCTGCCGCTCCGGCGGCGCGGTTCCACCCGGCCCCCGGCCGTTCGCCCTCCTCGGGCGAGCGACCGGGGGCCGTGGCGTTCTCCGGCCCGGCTGTTCTCTCCGGTTCGCGGCGAGGGGGCGGACCGCGCCGCCCGGGCGGCGCTGACCAGTGCGCCCTCGGGCGGTGCGGCCCCGGTTGCGGACGCGGGGCGCGGGGAGGGGTCCTGGTTGCTCCCCGCACCGGCCGGTCCGCCGGCGGTTGGCCGTGGGGCGACCTCGGCGGCTGGGCTCCGGGGTCTCGTCCCGACTCCTCCCCGGTGAACCGTGTCCGAAACCGCATGGAACCTTGCGTTTTGTCCGGTTCATCGGGATGGACGGTTCGAGTCGAACGGACCGGCGACCGGACTCGCCGCTCCTCCGGCGGGTAGCGTCATCCCTGACGGCCGCGGCAGGACCCGCGGCGTACCGCCGGACACGGCGGGTTCGGCAGGGGAGCGGTGGTAGCGAGGATGGCGCGGGGCGGAAAGGCCTTCAAGGCCGTGGCCAAGGGCATGGCCGTGGTGGCGAGCGCGGCCGCCGTGATCGAACGGCGCCGGCGTGCCGCGATGGCGGCCGACCCGCACGAACCGGCACTGGCCGAAGGGCCGGTGCCGGCGCTCGTGGACGGGCACGTCCCGGCACTCGTCGAGGCGCCGGGCCCCGTCCCGGTCCCGCGGGCCGTTCCGGTGCCGCAGGCCGACCCGGCCCCGGCGGCCGAGCCGGTCCCGCCGTCCGCCGCGCCGGCCCCGACGGCTCCGGTGGCCCAACCGGCCCCGGCCGCCCCGGCCGCGCACGTCGGGCTCGGGCGGGAGTACCACCCCGGCCGCCCGGCCACGCCCGCCGAGGCGGTGCCGTGGGGCCTGCGGGTGGCCGCCGAGTCGACCTGGCGGCTGCTGCTGCTCGGCGCCGCGCTCTACGTCGTCTTCTACGTGGTCGACATGCTGCGGCTGGTGGCCTTCTCGGTGCTGGCCTCGCTGCTGATCACCGCGCTGCTGGAGCCCTCGGTCTCCTGGCTGCGCCGGCACGGGGTGCCGCGCTCGCTGGCGGCGGGCGGGGTCTTCCTGAGCGGTCTGGCCGGGATCGGGCTGGTCGGCTGGTTCGTCGTCTGGCAGGTGTCGACCAACCTCTCGGACGTCACCACCCAGGTGAAGACCGGCGTCAACCAGCTGCGGGACTGGCTGGTCACCGGGCCGTTGCACCTGACCCAGCAGCAGATCACCGACTTCGCCAACCAGATCACCAAGGCCATCACCACCAACACCGATCAGCTCACCTCGGCCTCGATCACCGGCGCGCAGATCGCCGTCGAGGTGCTGACCGCGCTGCTGATGACCTTCTTCACCACCTTCTTCTTCCTCTACGACGGCGCGAAGATCTGGAACTGGGCGCTGCGCGGCCTGCCCCGGCACTCCCGGTTCGCGATGGCCGGGGCCGGCCCGAAGGCCTGGGCGACGCTCACCGCCTACGTGCGCGGCACGGTGTGCGTGGCCTTCATCGACGCGCTCTGCATCGGCATCGGCGTCGACCTGCTGGGCGTGCCGCTGGCGCTGCCGCTGGCCGTGATCATCTTCCTGGGCGCCTTCGTCCCGCTGGTCGGCGCGCTGATCACCGGCACCGTGGCGGTGCTGATCGCGCTGGTCACCCAGGGGCCGTGGACGGCGCTGATGGTGCTGGTGGTGCTGGTCGCGGTGATGCAGGTGGAGAGCCACATCCTCCAGCCGCTGATCCTCGGCCGGGCCGTCCGGGTCCACCCGCTCGGCGTCGTGCTCGGCGTCGCGGCCGGCGGCATCATCGGCGGCATCGGCGGCGCGGTGGTCGCCGTCCCGCTGATCGCCGTCACCAACACCGTGGTCGCCCACCTGCGCCGCCGCAACGAGGCCGGCCAGGCCGTCTTCACAGCACTCGAAGCCGCCCGTGAGGCCGCCGAGCGTACGGCGGGGCGCGCGGCCGAACCCGCCGCCGAGCGCACTGCGGCCGCCCACCCCGCCCCGTCGGCCGCGCCCGCCACCGACTGACCCCCGCCGTGCCGGGGCGACCGGCGCGGGAGAGCGACGACGGGCCCCTCGCGGACATGGTGTCCGGGAGGGGCCCGTCGGGGTGCCGGGGTGCGTCAGGCGGTGACGTCCGCCAGGGCGGCCTCGGAGTCGAGGACGCCGGCCACGGCCTGGAGGACGGCGGCGATCTTCATCGAGGCCTGGACGACCTCGCGCTCGACGCCGGCCTTGCGCAGCACGGCCTCGTGCGAGTCGAGGCACTGGCCGCAGCCGTTGATGGCCGAGACCGCGAAGCACCAGAGCTCGAAGTCGACCTTCTCGACGCCCGGGGTGCCGATGATGTTCATCCGCAGACCGGCCCGCATCGTGCTGTACTCCTTGTCGGAGAGCAGGTGCAGCGTCCGGTAGTAGACGTTGTTCATCCCCATGATCGCGGCCGCGCCCTTGGCGGCGGTGTACGCCTCCGGGGAGAGGTTGGCCTTGGCCTCGGGCTCCAGCTCGCGCAGCAGGCCGGGGCTGCGGGTGGCCATCGCGCAGGACAGCACGGTGCCCCAGAGCTGCTGGGCGGGGAGGTCGGAGTTGCCGATGACCGAACCCAGGTTGAGCTTGAGGTCCTTGGCGTAGTCCGGGAGGGCGGCCTTCAGGTCGTCGAGAGCCATGGGTCAGCCCGCCAGCAGGGCCTGGGCGTCGAGGGTGTCCTCGCCCTTGTTCCAGTTGCACGGGCACAGCTCGTCGGTCTGCAGGGCGTCCAGCACCCGCAGGACCTCCTTGGGGTTACGGCCGACGGAGCCGGCGGTGACCATGACGAACTGGATCTCGTTGTTCGGGTCGACGATGAAGACGGCGCGCTGGGCGGTGCCGTCCTCGCCCTCGACGCCGCAGGCGCGCATCAGCTCGTGCTTGATGTCGGCCAGCATCGGGAAGGGCAGGTCGCGCAGGTCCTTGTGGTCCTTGCGCCAGGCGTGGTGCACGAACTCGGAGTCGCCGGAGACGCCGAGGATCTGGGCGTCGCGGTCGGCGAACTCGTCGTTCAGCTTGCCGAACGCGGCGATCTCGGTCGGGCAGACGAAGGTGAAGTCCATCGGCCAGAAGAAGACGACCTTCCACTTGCCCTCGTAGGACTTGTGGTCGATGTCGGCGAAGGCGCTCGCGGCATCCAGGTCGACACAGGCCTTGAGGTCGAACTCGGGGAACTTGTCACCGATCGTGAGCACGTTCGCTTCTCCTGAAGTGAGATGAGGGGAGCTTTGTCCGGAATCCGGACACCGCTCACAGTTCCACATCGTGGACTGATCAGGGAAATAGCTACACTGGATGTGTCTGATCGGAGATTGTTATCAGTAACGAATCCCCCACGTCGCGGCCGGGTTCCCGCAGGAACGGCGGCACGAAGGCCGACCCGACTGTGGCGAGCGCCACAGTCCGCAGCCCTCGCACCCCGACCGTCGCCCAGCTGCGGGCCTTCGTCGCGGTGGCCGAGCACCGGCACTTCCGGGAGGCCGCCGCCGCCACCGGGACCAGCCAGCCCGCGCTGTCCGGGGCGGTCGCGGCGCTGGAGGAGTCGCTGGGCGCACAACTGGTCGAGCGTACGACGCGCAAGGTGATTGTCACCCCATTGGGGGAGCGCGTGCACCAGCACGCCCGCCGGGTGCTCGCCTCGCTGCAGGCCCTCACCGAGGAGGTCGAGGCCGCCCGCCGCCCGTTCACCGGGCCGCTGCACCTAGGCGTCATCCCGACCGTCGCGCCCTACCTGCTGCCCACCGTGCTGCGGCTGGTCCGCGACCGCTTCCCGGACCTGGAGCCGCACGTCCACGAGGAGCGCACCCCCTCGCTGCTGGAGGGCCTGGCCGCTGGCCGGCTGGACGTCCTGCTGCTCGCGCTGCCGGCCGGCGGGACCTCGCCGACCAGGGACATCCCGCTGTTCGACGAGGACTTCGTCCTGCTCACGCCGCCCACCCACCCGCTCGCCGGGAGGATCGACGTGCCGCGCGACGTGCTGCTCGACCTGGAGGTCCTGCTGCTGGAGGAGGGCCACTGCCTGCGCGACCAGGCGCTCGACATCTGCCGCGAGGTCGGCGCCGACCCGGCGGGCTCGACCACCCGCGCGGCCGGCCTGTCCACCCTGGTCCAGCTGGTCGCCGGCGGCCTCGGGGTGACCCTGCTGCCCGCCACCGCACTGGACGTCGAGGCCGGGCGCACCGACCGGCTGGCCGCCGTCCGCTTCGCCGCCCCGGCGCCCGGCCGCCGGATCGGGCTGGCCGTCCGGCCGGGCTCGGCCCGCAGCGCCGAGTACGAGCGCTTCGCGGCCGCGCTGCGCGAGGTGCTGGTCGAGCTGCCGGTCCGGATCGTGTCCTAGGGCCAGCCCCGGCTCAGAGCCCGTCCCGGTCCCCGTGCCAGCCCGGCTCGGGGTGGGCGGCCGGGGTGCCCAGGCAGAGTCCGACCGTCGTGGCGACCAGCAGCTCCAGCGCCTCCAGGGTGTCCGGGTCGGGCCGGTCGCCGGGGTTGCGCAGGGTCAGGTGGCGGGCCGTCAGGCCGTCGAAGCCGCCGAGGAAGTGGACGGCGATCCGGCGGGCGGGCAGTGCCAGGGTCAGGCCGTGGGCGGCCGCGAGGGCGTCGAGCATCTCGACGGCGGTGCCCTCGATGTCGTGCTGCATCTCCAGCATGATCTCCCGCATGTCCGGGTCGCGCAGCGCCAGCGCCCCGAACTCGCTCAGCAGCACGCAGTGCCCGTGCTCGCCGGTGGCGGCCTCCCAGAGCGCCTGCACCAGGGTGCGGACCTGCTCGCCGAACGCGCCGTCGCCCGGGGAGGCGGCGCGCACCTCGCCGACGAAGTCGGAGGTCAGCCGCTCGACGATCGCCCGGTAGAGGTCCTTCTTGGTGCCGAAGGTGTAGTGCACCGTCGCCTGCGCCACGCCCAGCTCGGCCGCGATCGCGCGGGTGCTGCCGGCCGCGATCCCCTCCCTGGTCATCAGGTCGATGGCGGCCTGGACCAGTTGCGGTCGGCGTTCGGAGGCGGGGACGTGTGCCATCCCGCCAGGGTAGCGCCATGGTCGGGCAACTGCGTCGCACGATCTTGTCGGTCAACTTTGTCACCCGACAAAGTTCGGTCTACGGTGGGACGCGACCTGCCCTGACCGACCCGAGGGACCGCCGATGGCCACGTACCTGTACCGACTGGGCCGCTTCTGCTTCCGGCGACGGCGGGCCGTCGTCGTCGTCTGGATCGCCCTGCTCATCGCCGTCGGTGGGGCCGCGGGCGCCTTCGCCGGCAAGACCACCGACGAGTTCAAGGTCCCGGGCACCGAGGCGCAGGCCACCCTGGACCGGATCAAGGACACCTTCCCGGCGCAGGGCCACGGCTCCGCGCAGGTCGTCTTCGCCGCCGGCGCCCCCGGCGGCATCGGGACGCCCGAGGCGGGCCGGGCGGTCGGCGAGGCCGTCGCCCGGATGGCCCAGGTGCCGGGCGTGGCCGCGGTGCCCGACCCGTACGCCACCGGCGCGCTCTCGCCGGACGGGAAGGTCGCGATCGCCCTGGTCTCCTTCGACCACAAGCTCGCCGACGTCACCGACGGGCAGCGCGAGGCCGTGAAGGCCGCCGCCGAGCCGGCCCGCGCGGCCGGGCTCGAAGTGGCCTTCGGCGGCGACGCCTACAACACCATGGCCCAGATCGAGGGCGCCAGCGAGGCGATCGGCCTGGTGGTGGCCGGGGTGGTCCTGGTGGTCACCCTCGGCACGCTGGTCGCCGCCGGGCTGCCGCTGCTGACCGCGCTGGTCGGCGTCGGCGTGACGATGGCCGGCCTGCTGGCGCTCACCGGCTCCTTCGAGATCATCACCACCGCGCCGGTGCTGGCCCTGATGGTCGGCCTCGCGGTCGGCATCGACTACGCGCTGTTCATCCTCTTCCGGTACCGCCGCCACCTGGACGAGGGCCTGGCGCCGGAGGAGGCCGCCGCCCGGGCCACCGCGACCGCCGGCAGCGCCGTCGTCTTCGCCGGTCTGACCGTGGTCGTCGCGCTCGCCGGGCTCTCCGTCGCGGGCGTCCCCTTCCTCACCGTGATGGGCCTGGCCGCCTCCGCGGCCGTCGTGGTGGCCGTCCTGGTCGCGATCACGCTGCTGCCCGCCGTGCTGGGCTTCACCGGCCGCGCCATCGACCGGCTGCCGGTCTGGAAGCGGGCCCTGACCACCAACAGCCGCACCACCCTGGGAGAGCGCTGGGGCCGCTTCGTGGTCCGCCGCCCGCTGCCCGTCCTGCTGGTCGGGCTGGCCGGACTGGGCGCCCTGGCGGTGCCCGCCGCGAGCCTGAACCTCGGCCTGCCGAGCGGCGGTTCGCAGGCCGCCGGGACGGACGCGCGCAAGGCGTACGACCTGGTGGGCGAGGGCTTCGGGCCGGGCTTCAACGCGCCGCTGGTGGTCGTGGTGGACGCCCACGGCGCGCCGCGGCCCGAGCAGGCGGTGCAGGGCGTGGCCGCGAAGCTCCAGACCCTCGACGGCGTGGCGACGCTGCTGCCGCCGACCGTCGACCAGGCGAGCGGCACCGCGCTGGTGACCGTCATCCCGCGGACCGGCCCGGACCACGAGGACACCAAGGCGCTGGTCAACGAGATCCGCGGCCAGAAGGCGGAGCTCAGGGCGGCGACCGGCGCGGACATCGCCGTCACCGGCACCACCGCCGCCAACATCGACGTCTCCACCAAGCTCGGCCAGGCGCTGCCGCCGTTTCTCGCGGTGATCGTCGGGATCGCGCTGGTGCTGCTGGCGCTGGCGTTCCGCTCGGTGCTCGTCCCGCTCAAGGCGGTGGCCGGCTTCCTGCTCAGCATCACCGCCTCGCTCGGCGCGGTGGTCGCGGTCTACCAGTGGGGCTGGCTGGACGGGCTGATCGACGTGCCCAAGGTCGGGCCGGTGGTGAGCTTCGTGCCGATCCTGCTGATCGGCGTGCTGTTCGGACTGGCGATGGACTACGAGCTGTTCCTGGTCTCCGGGATGAAGGAGCAGCACGTCCACGGGGCGGCGCCGCGCGAGGCGGTCGTCGGCGGGGTGAAGAACGGGGCCCGGGTGGTCACGGCGGCCGCGCTGATCATGGTGGCGGTGTTCGGCTCGTTCGTCTTCGGCCACGACCCGATCGTCCAGCCGATCGGCTTCGCCCTCGCGGTGGGCGTGCTGGTGGACGCCTTCGTGGTGCGGATGGCGCTGGTGCCGGCCGCGATGGCGCTGTTCGGCCGGGCCGCCTGGTGGTTCCCGAAGCGGCTGGAGAAGGTCGTGCCGAAGGTCGACATGGAGGGCGAGCAGCTGATCGCCGAGCTGGAGAAGGGGCCGGCGCGGGAGCCCGCCCGGGTCTGAGACCCGGGGGCAGGTCCGGGCGTCCGGCGGGACCCGTTCCCGCCGGGCGCCGTCAGGTCTGGACGGGCAGCCGCTGCTCGAACCAGACCACCTTGCCGGTGCCCAGCCTGGTCGCGCCCCAGCGGTCCGCGCACCGGGCGACTATCTGCAGCCCGCGCCCGCGTTCGTCCTCCGGCCCGGTGCGGCGCGGGCGCGGCAGCAGCGGGCTGTCGTCGCCGACCTCGCAGCGCAGCCGGGTGGTGCGCACCAGGCTCAGGGTGACCGGCCGGGTCGCGTGCTGGACGGCGTTGGTCACCAGCTCGCTGACCATCAGCTCGGTCGCCTCACTGAGCCCGTCCAGCCCCCAGCGGCGCAGCGTGTGCGCGGCCAGCCGGCGGGCCCGGCCCGGCGTCTCGTTGCGCGGCTGGAGGTACCAGTGCGCGACGTCCCCGGCCGGGATGCCGTCGAAGCAGGCGCCGAGCAGCGCGATGTCGTCGCCCCGGTCGCCGGGCGGCAGGATCCGCAGCGCCTCCTGGCACAGCTGCTCGGGGGACTGCCAGCGGGCGGCGGCGATCCGGGCGCGCAGCACCTCCAGGCCGTCGCTGATCGGGCGGGTGCGGGTCTCCACCAGGCCGTCGGTGAACAGCAGCAGCGCCGAGCCGGGCGGCGCGGGCAGTTCGACGGAGTTGAAGTCCACCCCGCCGACGCCGATCGGCGCCCCGGAGTCCAGCTCGACCAGCTCGGCGGTGCCGTCCGGGCGGACCAGCACCGGCGGGACGTGCCCGGCGTTGGCCATCACCACCCGGTTGGCGATCGGGTCGTACACCGCGTAGACGCAGGTGGCCAGGTGCTGTTCGCGGCCGAGCCGCTGGGCCTGCTCGTCCAGGTGGTAGAGCACCTCGTGCGGCGGCAGGTCGAGGGCGGCCAGGGTCTGGGCGCTGGTGCGCAGCTGGCCCATGATGGCGGCCGAGGTGAGCGAGTGGCCCATCACGTCGCCGACGATCAGGGCGACCCGGTTGCCGGGCAGCGGGACGGCGTCGTACCAGTCCCCGCCGACCTGCGCGCCGCGCTCACCGGGCAGGTAGCGCTGGGCGATCCGGACGCCGTGCGACTGCGGCAGGCGCAGCGGCAGCATGCTGCGCTGGAGCTCGTTGGCGATCTCCCACTCGCGGGCGTAGCGCAGCGCGGTGTCCACGGCCAGCCCGGCCTGGGTGGCGAGGTGCGCCGCGGTCGCGGTGTCCGCGGCGTCGAAGACCGGGCGGCCGGTGCGTTCGGGAGGGCGGCGGATCAGTATCAGCAGCCCGAGCACGGCCTTGCGGCCGCGCAGCGGCAGGGCGAGGACGGAGGTGCCGGCGGCCAGCCGGGCCACCCCGCGGGTGCCGTACAGCTCGCGCAGCAGCGTCTCGGCGCGCTCGGCGGAGGGGGTGCCGAGGACGGCGGGGTCGGCGGGGCGGCGGCTCAGCAGGGCGTGGGCGAGCGCCCCGCCGCGGGTCACCGGGGTGGCCGGGCCGCCGTCGGCGGTCGAGCGGGCGCCGTAGCGGGAGCGGCGCCGGTCGTCCATGCCGCTCGGGCGGCCGCGGCGGCCGATCCGGGTGCCGGTGCTGTGGTGTATCCGCAGCTCCTCCGGGAACCCGGGTTCGCGTTCGACGTTGGGCAGCGGGTCGCGCAGGTGGATGACGGCGGCGTCGGCGAGCGTCGGGACCAGCACCCGGCCGATGTTGCGCAGCGTCGCGGCGAGGTCGAGGGCGCTGTTGATCCGCCGGGTCGCCGAGTCGAGGTACGCCAGGCGGTCCGCCATCTCGGTGCGCTCCGGTCGTGCGCCCGTCCGTCGCGCGGCGGCCGGGGCCACTGCCAGGGCCGGGACCGGGGCCGCCGTCAGGCCCGGGGCCGGCGGTGTCGGGCCCGCTGTCGCGGCCGGGACCTGGCGGCGCTGGCCCGGGACGGCGGGCGGCTGCTCCGCCTCGGTCTTGAGCTGGTCGCGCACGGCTGCCTGTCCTGGATTCGGTGTGGTCGGTGAGCTGTTCTGTTGCGTCGGCCACGGGTGCGGCCGGTCCTGTCCCGGTTCGATCAGCCGACGCGTCGACAGCACAGGAACAGCTGTTCCTCCGGCGGCAGCGAGGTACTGGCCGGTGCGTACGGATGCCCCGAGCACTCCTCGACGGCGAAGCCGGCCGAGACCAGAACCCGCTCCAGATCCTCCCTCAGATACCCACTGATCCGCAGCTCTCTGCCAAGGAACGGAAGCGGAACGTGATCCAGGTCCGCCTCGACCATACCGAGCGCCAGCAGTCCGGCCGGCCGCAGGAGTTCGCGCAGCTGCCCCAGCACGGTCGGGATCTCGTCCTGCGGCAGCAGGATCAGCGAGAAGAACGCGGTGATCGCGGCGAAGCGGCCCCGGCCCTCCGACCCCAGGTCGGGGGCGTTCCAGACCCGGTCCGCCCGCTCGGTGGCCAGATCGTACAGGTCGATCCGATGGAACACTGGCGCAAACCCGCCCGGGAAGACGGTCCGCCGGGCCAGCGTCAGCATCCCGTCGGAGAGGTCCGCGCCGGTCACCCGCAGACCGGCCGCGGCCAGCTGGCGGACGGTCGGGTCACCGGTGCCGCAGCCGACGTCCAGCACCCGGGCGCCCGGTTCGAGCTCAGCGACCAGCCGACGGCCGCAGGCCAGCTGGCCGTCCTTGGCCGGGAAGGCCTCGCCGTACCCGGCGCCGATGGTGTCGAAGGCGACCGCCTGCAGCGCCCGGGCCGCCCGCCGCCGCCGTACCTCGGGCTCGTCGTCGCCGGCGTCCTCGCCGACGGGGAACGGGTCGGATATCTGTCCGGTCGTCACGTTGCGAGGCACCCTTCCACCCGTGGCCTCCGGTGGCTCCTCCGCGGCCCCGGGGGCCGCTGCCGGTGGCGGTACGTCACGCTCTCCGCACCACACGGACGGACTGCACCCCGACGCGTTTCCGGCCGACACTCGTGTGCGTACTGGCATCTGAGAATATGCGTGATCACTGCGCCATGGGGTCCGTTTCCGGCCAACTCGCCGTGCTTGGGCCGTTGTGGCCCGGGTTGCGGAAGCACGAGGGTGCGGACGGGGTTGTGCGCGCGGCCCCGCACGCCGGACGATGCGCCCGGGGAAGGTCGATGACCTGCGGTTTTGTCCATCCGCGGGCTGACTATCGGACGTTTATCGAACGTCAATCGGCACGGTGCACAGTGGAGTCCAGCGCCGGGGAAGCGTTGAGGGCGCTCCCGCAGCCGGGGGGCTGCGGGGGCGCCGACGCGCGGAACGGGGGAGGTTGTCCGTGGGGGAGCGGAAGCCTTACGGCGCGGGGGGAGAGAAGGGCTCGGTGTGCTGCTGGGAGATGAGGTCCGCCACGGGGGAGGCCTCAGGCACACCGAGCCGTGTGAAGATCGCATGGGCCTCTTGGAGGCAGGCGAGTCCACGAGCCGGCTGGGCGAGCGCCAACAGGGCCTCGCCCAGTGCGGCGTTCGCCAGGCCCTGGCAGTAGGCGGAGTCCATCTCCTGCCCGAGCGCCAGTGACTCGCCGGCCGCCGAGGCCGCCTCGGCGTGCTGGTCGGCGACGAGCAGGGCAGAGGCCAGCCGGGCCAGGGTGAAGCCCTCCCAGAGGGGGTTCTGCTGCGACCGGTAGAGCCGGTGCGCCTCCCGCAGGTGCGGGACGGCCTCGCCGCCGGCGAGCACCACGCCCAGCTGGTAGAGGGTCTGGGCGAGCAGCGGGCCGCTGTTGGACTGCCGCGCGGCGGCGACGCCCTCGCCGGCCGACCGGATCGCCGTCTCGGTCATGCCGAGCCGGTGCTGCACCCGGGCCATGTTGCTGACGACCCGGGCCTCCAGGATCGGCGCGGCCACGGCCCGGCTGGTGGCACGGGCCTGTTCGAGGAACTGCAGGGCCTCGGCCGGCCGGTTGCCGAGGTTCAGGATCACGCCCAGCATGTTGGCGGTGGCCAGCAGCAGGAAGGTCGGCTCGTCCGGGGCCTGGTGCTCCAGGCTCCGGCGGAAGGACTGCTCGGACCCCTGGAAGTCGCTGGTGACGGACTGCAGGGTGCCGAGGGCGACGTGGACCCGGGCGAGCGCGGCGCGGTCGCCGCAGCGCTCCGCCTCGCCGCCGATGGTCTCCAGGATCTGCCGCCCCTGAGGGCCGTGGGTGGGGTCCGGGCCGAGACCGTACAACAGGATCATCAGGTCCATCGCCGCGTGCCGTGAGGCGCGGGGGCCGTCCGCCGCCGCGGCCGCGGCGCTGAGCAGCAGGGCGCCCTCGGTCCGGAGCCAGTCCTGGGCGGAGCCGCTGGTCGGCAGGCCGATCCCGGCCGAGACGGGGGTGGTGAGCAGCTCGGGCAGCGGGTCGTCCGGCTCGATGAGCTGGGTCGCGGTGCGGAGGGTCGGGATCAGCAGGTCGAGCAGCCGTCGGACGGCGCGCTCCTGCTCCTCGGTGTCGCCGATCCGCTCGTTCTGCCGCTGGGCGTAGAGCCGGAGCAGGTCGTGGTACCGGTAGCGGCCGGGCGTGAAGCACTCCAGCATGTTCGCCTCGACCAGCGCCTCGGCGAGGTCCTCGGCGGTGTACTCGTCCACCCCGAGCAGCGCGGCGGCGGACGCCAGCGGGATGTCGGGGGAGTCGATCAGGGCGAGCAGCCGAAAGGCGCGGGCCTCGGGCACGGACAGCTGTCCGTACCCGAGCCCGATGGTGGTCTCGACGGCGAGGTTGCCGAGCTGGAGCTCGTCCAGGCGACGGCGCTGGTCGGCTAACCGACTGGCCAGGTCGGAGACGCTCCACCGCGGCCGGCTGGCCAGCCGGGCGGCGGCGATGCGGACCGCCAGCGGCAGGAAGCCGCAGGCGGTGACGACCGCCATGGCCGCCTCCGGCTCGGCGGCGACCCGCTGCTCCCCGACGATGGCCGAGAACAGCGCCAGCGCCTCCTGCGGGGTCAGCTCCTCGACGTCGAACAGCTGGGCGCCAGGGATGCCGGCCAGCCGGGACCGGCTGGTGGCGAGCACCGCGCAGCCGGAGACCCCGGGGATGAGCGGTCGGATCTGGTCGGCGTCGCGCGCGTTGTCCAGCAGGATCAGCATCCGCCGGCTGGCGAGCAGCGAGCGGTAGAGGGCGGCGCGCTGCTCCAGCGAGTCGGGGCTCTCGGTGACGCCGAGCGCGTGCAGGAAGTCGCCCAGGACGCCCACCGGGTCGGCGGGCGAGGCACCGGCTCCGCGCAGGTCGACGTACAGCTGCCCGTCCGGGAACTCGGCGCGGACGCGGTGGGCGACGTGCACGGCGAGGGTGGTCTTGCCGACCCCGCCGATCCCGGCCAGCGAGGTCACCACCACGGCCTGGCCGGTGGCGTTCATCAGGACCGTCGAGAGGTCGCCCACCAGCTCGGTGCGACCGCTGAAGTCCGAGACGTCCGCCGGGAGTTGGGCCGGAGGCGCGGCCGGACCCTCCTCGCGGGCGGCCGGAGCGGACACCGCGGGAGGGGCCAGGTCGGGATCGGCGGCGAGGATGCGGGTGTGCATCGCGGACAGCCCCGCGCCGGGCTCGACCCCGAGTTCCTCGATCAGCAGCTTGCGGGTGTCGGTGTAGACGCCGAGCGCCTCGGCCTGGCGGCCGCAGCGGTACAGCGCCAGCATCAGCAGTTCGCGCAGCCGCTCGCGCAGCGGGTGCTCGGCCGTCAGGTTGTTGAGCTCGCCGACGATCTCGGCGTGCAGGCCGATGTCGAGCGCGGCGGCGCACAGTTCCTCCGCGGCGGCCACCTGGCGTTCGGCCAGCCGGAGCCGCTGGGCGTCGGCGTAGGGGCCCGGGATGCCGGTGAGCGGACGGCCGCTGAACAGGTCCAGCGCCCGCACCAGGAGACGGTGCGCCTCGCGCTTGTCGCCGGTGGTCCGGGCGGCCGCGGCCTCGCCGGCGAGCCGCTCGAAGACCGTCAGGTCGAGGGCCTCGCCCGGGATGCGCAGCGCGTAGCCGTCGGCGACCGAGACCAGCAGCTCGGCGGGCCGGCGCACCTCGCGCCGGGGCTCGATGACGGAGCGCAGGCGGGAGACGTACGTGCGCAGCGCCGCCACCGCCTGGGCCGGGGGCCGCTCGCCCCAGAGCGCGTTCACGAGGTCCTGGGTGGTGACCGGGCGTCCGGAGTGCAGCAGGAGCGTGGTCAGAACGGCTTGTTGCTGGGGGGATCCGAGGGACAGGGGTTTCCCGTCGAGCCAGGCCTGGACCGGACCGAGGACTTGGAAGCGCAGCGCAGGGTTCTGCGGCGTCTCCAGAAACTCCATGAAGTCCCCCGATGGCCTGTGGTGTCGATTCCGTGAAAGGGCGCTCGGCGGTCCGCCGCGGTGGTTCAGCTTAGGCGGACGCCCGACTCTGCCGGACGGTGCCGCAAGCCGCACGATGTTTATCGGACATTTAATCAACCCTACGATACTGTCCGCGCGCCCGTGCCACAGAGGTCGGGCTGAAGACAATTGATGACCGAAAGGCGGCCTCCCAATGGCCAACGACCAGAGCGAGACCCCGGCGCCGTCCACGCCCGAGAACGCGGCGAAGACCGAGGCCCCGGCCGCCGCTGTGGAGGCGGGCAAGGCTGTGGAGGGCGCGGTGACCGCGTCCTCGAACCCGACCGAGTACACGGCGCCGACCGACGCGGAGAAGGACGCGTTCGAGAACGCCGCCTTCGGTGACGAGGGCCAGTACATCGAGGAGCCCGACCACCGGGCCGGTGGCAAGCCGGGCGGCCCGTACGAGCCGGAGACCCTCGTCGGCGGCCACCCGTAAGCCGTTCCGACCGTGCGCCCCCGTGCCCCCGTCCGGGCGCGGGGGCGCTGTTGGTTATGCGCGCGCCAATTCGTGTGCGGGTGCATCGCGGTGGCCGATTCCCGCCCATGGTGCACGCATGGTGACCGGCGTTATCCGTAACGTGCCCGGCGTCGGGCGCCGCGCGTTCCGGAATTCCGGATTCACCAGGGGGATTGCCCGGTCCTGATTGTTGTGGTTTGCGTGGATTTTTCCGCAATTCCCGATGCCGATCTCAATCAGCCGAATCGCGGGTCTCGGGGGCGGGGGCGACGTGGTGCGGTTCCGCGGCCCATTCCCGGCCGCCGCCCTCGGGGCGCAGGTAGTGCTCGCCGCCGATGGTGTCCATGTAGATGCCGGTGCGTCCGGTCCTCCGGTCGAGGACGAGTTCACCCACGTGGGGCCGGTAGGCCGGGGCGTTGCGCTGTCGGGTGCTCACCGTGCTGCTCCTCGCTCTGGTCGGCGACTGGCCAGCATCTCTAGAGAAGCTAATATCTCTAGAGATGTCAACGGTCGTATCTCCTTACCGGCGACCGCGGGCACGCCTACGATTTGTCCCAGGCAGAGGGAGCGGCGATGACCGGCAGCAATGGCGACAAGCAGCCCAAGTACCAGCGGATCGCCGAAGCGCTGAAGGAGGCCATCGACACCGGCCGGTACCGCGCGGGCGACCGCCTGCCCGGCGAGAACGACCTCATGGACGAGTACGGCGTGGCCCGGATGACCGCCCGTCAGGCGCTGGGCGTGCTGCAGAGCGAGGGCATCGCCGAGGCGCGGCGCGGCGCCGGGGTGTTCGTCCGGGACTTCCGGCCGCTGCGCCGGCGCGGCATCCAGCGGCTGGCGCAGGGGCAGTGGGGGTCCGGCCGGTCGATATGGTCGGCGGACATCGACAACCGCAGCCTGGTGGTCGACCAGGTGTCCGTCACCGAGCGGGGCGCGCCCGAGCACGTGGCCCGGGTGCTCGGGGTCGACCCGGGCGCCCCGATGTGCGTGCGGCACCGCCGCTTCGTCCTGGACGGCAAGCCGGTGCTGCTCTCGACCTCCTACCTGCCCGCCGTGCTGGTCTCCGGCACCGCCATCACCCGCGAGGACACCGGCCCCGGCGGCACCTACGCCCGGCTCGCCGAGATCGGCGCCAAGCCCGTGCACTTCCGCGAGGAGGTCCGCTCCCGGATGCCCGGCGCCGACGAGTCCGCCCGCCTGGAGCTGTCCGCCGGCACCCCGGTCATCCTGATCTGCCGCACCGCCTTCGCCGACGAGGGCCAGGTCGTCGAGCTCAACGAGATGATCCTGGACGCCGCCTCCTACGTCCTGGAGTACGACTTCGACGCCTGAGCCGGGTGGGTCGGCCCGCGGTTGCTACTGGTAGTGGTAGCGGGCCTTGAGGATCTTCACCTCCTTCTCGTCCGCCCGGTACACCAGCCGGTGTTCGTCGTCGATCCGCCGCGACCAGTAGCCCGCCAGGTCGCCCTTCAGCGGCTCGGGCTTCCCGATGCCGTCGAAGGGGTCCCGCTGGATCTCGCCGATCAGGCGGGTGATCCGCTGGGCCATCTTCCGGTTCGACCCGAGCCAGAACAGGAAGTCCTCCCAGCCGTCGGGGTCGAAATGGACGCTCCTCACACCTCACCCGCCAGCGCTTCCAGTTCCTCCATGGTCCTGGTGACGCCGGAGTGGCCGGCCTTGTCGCGGGCGACGGCCTCCATGAGCCGCTGCGCGTTGGCGGGGGAGCGCAGGAGGTGGATCGTCTCCTGCCAGGAGTCGTAGTCCTCCGCGGACATCAGCACGGCGTCCCCGCCCTTGGAGGTGATCCTTATCGGCGCGTGGTCGTCGTTGACCTTCTTGATCAACGGGAAGAGCTGCGTGCGCGCCTCGCTCGCACTGATCGCCATGGGACGGCCTTCCACTCGGGTACCGGATGTCCGTACCGCAATGGTACGAGTCTCCGGTACCGGATGCCATGCGACAGGCGAACGAAGACCGCCCCGGGCGCGGGGCGGCCGGGGCGGTTCGGGGGCGTGCGGGGTTGGTCCCGCGCGGGGCTACTCCTTGGAGCGGACGCGCAGGCTGGTGATCAGCGGGCCCTCGGTGGTCTCGCGGAAGAAGTCGTTGCCCTTGTCGTCGACGACGATGAAGGCCGGGAAGTCCTCGACCTCGATGCGCCAGACCGCCTCCATGCCGAGCTCGGCGTACTCCAGCACCTCGACCTTCTTGATGCAGTCCTGGGCGAGGCGGGCGGCCGGGCCGCCGATCGAGCCGAGGTAGAAGCCGCCGTGCTGGGCGCAGGCGTCGGTGACCTGCTTGCTGCGGTTGCCCTTGGCGAGCATGACCATCGAGCCGCCGGCCGCCTGGAACTGGTCGACGTAGGAGTCCATCCGGCCGGCCGTGGTGGGGCCGAAGGAGCCGGAGGCGTAGCCCTCGGGGGTCTTGGCCGGGCCCGCGTAGTAGACCGGGTGGTCCTGGAGGTACTTGGGCATGCCCTGGCCGGCGTCCAGGCGCTCCTTGATCTTGGCGTGGGCGATGTCGCGGGCGACCACCAGGGTGCCGGTGAGCGAGAGCCGGGTCTTCACCGGGTACTTGGAGAGTTCGGCGCGGATCGCGGACATCGGCTGGTCGAGGTCGACGCGCACCACGTCGTCGTCCAGGTGCTCGTCGGTGGTGTCCGGCAGGTACTTCGCCGGGTCGGTCTCCAGCTGCTCCAGGAAGACGCCCTCGGCGGTGATCTTGCCGAGCGCCTGGCGGTCGGCGGAGCAGGAGACCGCCATCGCGACCGGCAGCGAGGCGCCGTGGCGGGGCAGGCGGACCACGCGCACGTCGTGGCAGAAGTACTTGCCGCCGAACTGGGCGCCGATGCCGATCTTCTGGGTCAGCTCGGTGACCTTGGCCTCCAGCTCCAGGTCGCGGAAGCCGTGGCCGGTCTTGGCGTCGCCCGAGGTCGGCAGGTTGTCCAGGTAGTGCGCCGAGGCGTACTTGGCGGTCTTCAGCGCGAACTCGGCGCTGGTGCCGCCGATCACGATGGCCAGGTGGTACGGCGGGCAGGCCGCGGTGCCCAGCGAGCGGATCTTCTGCTCCAGGAACGAGAGCATGCTCGCCTCGTTCAGGATGGCCTTGGTCTCCTGGTACAGGTACGACTTGTTGGCGGAGCCGCCGCCCTTGGCCATGAACAGGAACTTGTACGCGTCGCCGTCGGTGGCGTACAGCTCGATCTGGGCCGGCAGGTTGTTGCCGGTGTTCTTCTCGTCCCACATGGTCACCGGGGCCATCTGGGAGTACCGCAGGTTGAGCTTGGTGTAGGCGTCGTACACGCCGCGCGCGATGGCGGAGTCGTCGCCGCCGGAGGTCAGCACGTTCTGGCCGCGCTTGCCCATGACGATCGCGGTGCCGGTGTCCTGGCACATCGGGAGGATGCCGCCGGCCGAGATGTTGACGTTCTTCAGCAGGTCGAGCGCGACGAAGCGGTCGTTGGGGCTGGCCTCCGGGTCGTCCAGGATGCGGCGCAGCTGGGCGAGGTGGGCGGGGCGCAGGTAGTGCGAGATGTCGTGCATCGCCTCGGCCGTCAGCAGCCGCAGCGCCTCGGGCTCGACCTGGAGGAAGGTGCGACCGCCGGCCTCGAAGGTGGAGACGCCCTCGGAGGTGAGCTTGCGGTACGGGGTCGGGTCAGCGCCCAGGGGGAGCAGGTCGCTGTACTCGAAGTCTGGCGTGGGAGCCATCGGGGCGGTCCTTAGGGGTCCAGTGGTGCGGCTGCGTCGGCGAAGCACCATCCAGGGTAGGACCCGCCGGAAGTCGGCATGCGGACAGGGCAGCCTTGCGTGACCGGGCTCACTCGCGCAGGAGTGCGAGCGACTAGGCTGACCCCGTGGACAACTCGCCGTCGCACGACGATTCGGGGCAGCCGCCGGTGCCGGCGCCCGTACCGATGACCAAACCCGAACCCAAGTCAGAGAGCAGACCCGAACTCAGGCCCGAGGCCGGGGCCGCGGCGCGGCCGCACGCGCCGGCCGCGGAGGCGGAGCTGCGCGTCTCCGACGCCGACCGCGAGAAGGTCGCGGAGCTGCTGCGCGACGCCTACGCCGAGGGGCGCCTGGACGCGGACGAGCACGCCGAGCGGATCGAGGCCGCGTACGCCTCGAAGACCTTCGGCGACCTCGCGCCGCTGACCCGGGACCTGCCGGCCCGCCCGCTGTCCTTCGAGAAGCAGCCGTTGAGCGCCCCGCAGGGGCCGCCGCCGCAGCAGCCGGCGCGCCAGGAGGCCCCGACGGTGGTGGCGATCTTCGGCGGCGCGTCCCGCAAGGGCCGCTGGCGGGTGGGCTCGCACCTGAGCGCCTTCACCGCGTTCGGTGGCGTGGACATCGACCTGAGCGACGCCGTGTTCGAGTCCCCCGAGGTGGAGATCACGGTGACGGCGATCTTCGGCGGGGTCCAGATCCGGGTCCCGGAGAACGTGAGCCTCCAGGGGTCCGGCATCGGCATCTTCGGCGGTTTCGACGTCCGCGAGCAGACCGCGGCGGACCCGTACGCTCCGGTTGTCCGGGTCAAGGGCCTTGCGCTGTTCGGCGGTTGCGAGGCCAAGCCGCGCCGCGGCAAGAAGCTGAAGGAGTGGGTGCGCCGTCAACTCGGCACCGACTGACCGCCGTTGACCTGCACAGTGCCCGGCCGGGAGCCAACTCCCGGCCGGGCACTCGGCGTTGCGGCCAGTGCTCTGCGTAGTCGATTGCGTGCAGTGTGCATGAATCGCGGCCGAGCGGGGTAGTTCCTTCCGCACATCGCTTCTTGGACGGCTGCGCACCGGAGGCGGCCGAGCGGCCGTGCCGGGGTTGGACAGCGGGGGCTCGCAGCCGGCGGGGGAGCGAGGGGTCCCCGTGTCCGAGAGCCTCGTCAGGAGTACGGCCGTGCTGCATCCGATCGAGTCCCGCACCACCTCGCCAGTCGCCGCCGCGCAGGTCCTGGAGCGCCGCCCCGGCGTCCGGCCGCAGCCGCAGCCCCCGGGCGGCCCGGCGGGTTCCCCCGCGGGCGAGGACAATCCCTGGCACACCGGTGCCGCGTGTCGGCGGGACGAGGTGGGGCTGTTCTTCGCGCCCTCCAAGGAGCCGACGGCGGCCCGGCTGTCGCGCGAGGAGCAGGCCAAGCAGGTCTGCGCCCGCTGCCCGGTGCTGCTGGAGTGCCGCGAGCACGCGCTGGCCCAGCCGGAGCCGTACGGGGTCTGGGGCGGGCTGACGGCCGCCGAGCGGCGGGTGGTGCTGGCCCGGCGCCGCCGCCGGGACGCGGAGCTGCGCGAGGCGGCCCGGGTGACGGCGGCCGGTCGGCGCCGGATAGCCGGGTGAGGGCGGGCCCGAGAGCGGGAGGACGGTGCGCCGCGGCCCCGGCGGAGGGGGATTCCGCCGGGGCCGCGAAGCGCGTCGCCGTGGGGCCCGGTAGGCGGTAGCCCGGCGGACCGGGCTACCGCCTGCCCGGGCTCAGTTGGCGCGGTCGAAGTCGATCGCGCTGTACGCCCGCAGCTTCGAGAGCTTGTGGGTGGAGTTGATCTCGCGGATGGTGCCGCTCTTGGAGCGCATCACCAGCGAGCTGGTGGTGGCGGTCTCCGAGCGGTAGTGCACGCCGCGCAGCAGCTCGCCGTCGGTGATGCCGGTGGCGACGAAGAACACGTTCTCGCCGCTGACCAGGTCGTCCGTGGTGAGCACCCGGTCCAGGTCGTGGCCGGCGTCCAGGGCCTTCTGCCGCTCGGCGTCGTCCTTGGGCCACAGCCGGCCCTGGATCACGCCGCCCATGCACTTCATCGCGCAGGCCGCGATGATGCCCTCCGGGGTGCCGCCGACGCCCATCAGCAGGTCGACGCCGGTGCCCTCGCGGGCGGCCATGATGGCGCCGGCCACGTCGCCGTCCGAGATGAACTTGATCCGGGCGCCCGCCTCGCGGATCTCCCGGACCAGGCCGTCGTGGCGCGGGCGGTCGAGCACCACGACGGTGACGTCCTCGACGGCGCTGCCCTTGGCCTTGGCGACCCGGCGGATGTTGACCGCCGCCGGGGCGGTGATGTCGACGAACTCGGCCGCCTCCGGCCCGGCCACCAGCTTGTCCATGTAGAACACGGCGCTGGGGTCGAACATGGTGCCGCGGTCGGCGACGGCCAGTACGGCCACCGCGTTGTTCATGCCCTTGGCGGTCAGCGTGGTGCCGTCCACCGGGTCGACCGCGACGTCGCACTCGGCGCCGGTGCCGTCGCCGACCCGCTCGCCGTTGTAGAGCATCGGGGCTTCGTCCTTCTCGCCCTCGCCGATGACGACGACGCCGTTCATCGAGACGGTCGAGACGAGGGTGCGCATCGCCTTCACGGCGGCGCCGTCCGCGCCGTTCTTGTCACCCCGGCCGACCCACCGGCCGGCGGCCATCGCGGCCGCCTCGGTGACCCGGACGAGTTCGAGCGCGAGGTTCCGGTCCGGAGCCTCGGGCGCGACCTCCAGGGCACTGGGAAGCTGGTGCGGGTACTGCGTGGACATCGTCGTTACCTCTCTGTACGCGACGACCAGTGAGCGCCCGACTACTGCCAGGTCGAACGCCGTGGTGAGGGTATTGCGATCGTATCTGCCCACGAGATGACTGTCTGTGGCGCGGGTCGCTGCTCTGTGGCGGAAAACGCCTGTTCATCCCGTTTCACCCGGACGTGAATACCCCTGGTGACCGCCCCGGGATGTGGATGAGTCACCATGTGGGGGTGGCAGCAGACAACAAGGGCATGAGGGGCCGGCAGACCGTACGGGACATGGTCCTGTCGATGCTGGTGGTCGGTTTCGTCGTCTGGATCGGGTACCTGTTCCTCCCGCACGACGCCAACGGCGACCCGGTGCACGAGGTCGCGTACAAGGTGGAGACCTCCACCGCCAGGCGTGCGGCGCCGTACCCGGTGCTCTCCCCGGAGGGGCTGTCCGACAAGTGGCGGGCCACCTCGGTCAGCTACAAGCCGGCCGACCAGAACAACGGCAGGGGCAACGCCTGGCACCTGGGCTTCGTGACCCCCTCCGGCCAGTACGCGGCGGTCGAGCAGAGCGACGTGCCGCGCGACTCCCTGCTGGCCGCCTACGTGACGGGCGCCAAGCCGGACGGCACCGCCGAGGTGGCCGGCCGCGCCTGGGAGCGCGTGCAGGGCGACAAGGCCCGCGCGCTGACCGTGCAGACCGGCCCCGGGACCACCCTGCTCACCGGCACCGCCTCCTACGAGGAGCTGGCCGAACTGGCGCAGGCGCTCAAGTAGCCCGCCCCCGCTCCACCCCGCCCGGCACGCGCCGGAGCACCCTGGACGACGCCGAAGGGCCCCGCACCGGACGAACCGGTGCGGGGCCCTTGCGCGCGGGGCGGATCAGACGGTGGTGACGACCTCGTCGTAGGCCAGGCGCGGCGAACGCGGGAACCAGGCGTCGTCGCCCGGCTTGCCGATGTTGACCACGGCCAGCACCGAGTGCTCGCCGTCGCCGAAGAACTCCTTGTTGATGCCCTCGGCGTCGTAGCCGGTCATCGGGCCGGCGGCCAGGCCGGCGGCGCGCACGCCGATGATGAAGTACGCGGCCTGCAGGGCGCCGTTCAGCTTGGCGGACTGCTCACGGACGCTGCGCTCCGAGAAGAAGACGTCCTTGGCCTGCGGGAAGTGCGGGAACTGGGTCGGCAGCTCCTCGTGGAACTCGTTGTCCGCGGCGAGGACGGCGACCAGCGGGGCGGCGGCGGTCTTGGCCTTGTTGCCGTCCGCGAGGTGCTGGACGAGGCGCTCGCGGCCCTCGGCCGAGCGGACCAGGACGACGCGCAGCGGCTGCTGGTTGAAGGCGGTCGGGCCGTACTTGACCAGCTCGTAGATGGCCTGGACCTGCTCCTCGGTGACCGGCTCGTCGGTGAAGGTGTTCGCGGTGCGGGCCTCGCGGAACAGCAGGTCCTGGGCGGCGGCGTCGAGTACCAGGGCGTCGGTGGTCATGCTTCTGCACCTCATGCGAAAGGGGGTTCGTCGGTATGATCGGCCGCAGCCGGTCACTTCATCCAACATAGGTGAAGTTTCAACGATTCCCCAAGCGAATGTGACCTGCCTCACTCCCCGCCCGGGCCCGCGCCCTCCTCGGCGGCCAGGGCGGCGTCCAGCCGGGCCCGGGCGCCGTCCAGCCAGCGCTGGCACACCTTCGCCAGCTGCTCGCCGCGCTCCCACAGGGCCAGCGACTCCTCCAGCGACGTCCCGCCGTTCTCCAGCTGCCGGACGACGTCCAGCAGCGCGTCCCGGGCGTGCTCGTAGCCCAGCGCGTCGTCCGGGTTCGGCGCCGCCGCGTCCTGCTGCTCCTGCTGCTCTGCCATGCGTGCCAGCGTAGGGGGTGCGGGTGACAGCGTCAGCCTCCGTCGGCCGCCGTGACGTCGAAGCCGCCGCCCGCCACCCGGGCGTGCAGCCCCTCGCCGGGCGCGACCTGCGCCGGGTCGGTCACCACCGTGCCGTCCGCCCGCTGGAGCACCGCGTAGCCGCGCTCCAGGGTGGCCGCCGGGGAGAGCGCCACCACCCGGGCCAGGGTGTGGCCGAGGTCGCTCTGCGCGTGGTCCAGCCGGTGCCGCAGGGTGCGCCGGGCCCGCTCCAGCAGGCCGTCCACCTCCTGCCCGCGCCCGTCCAGCATCCGGTGCGGGGCGGCCAGCGCCGGGCGGCTGCGCACCCCGTCCAGTCCGTGCTGCTCGCGGTCGACCCGGGACAGCACGTGCCGGCGGGCGCGGTCGCGCAGCTGACGGACCTTGGCCAGCTCCTCGCCGACGTCCGGAACCACCCGTTTGGCCGCATCGGTCGGGGTGGAGGCGCGCAGGTCGGCCACGAAGTCCAGCAGCGGCTGGTCCGGCTCGTGCCCGATCGCGCTCACCACCGGCGTACGGGCGGCCGCGACCAGCCGCACCAGCCCCTCGTCCGAGAACGGCAGCAGGTCCTCCACGCTGCCGCCGCCGCGGGCCACGATGATCACGTCCACCTCGGGGTGCTCGTCCAGCTCCCGCACCGCCGCGCTCACCCGCTCCACCGCGCTGACCCCCTGCACCGGGACGTTGCGCACCTCGAAGCGGACGGCCGGCCAGCGCCGCCGGGCGTTCTCCAGCACGTCCCGCTCGGCGGCCGAGTCGCGCCCGGTGACCAGCCCGACGCACTGCGGCAGGAACGGCAGCGGCCGCTTGCGCTCGGCCGCGAACAGGCCCTCCCCGGCGAGCCGCCGCTTCAGCTGCTCCAGCCGGGCCAGCAGCTCGCCGAGGCCCACCGGGCGGATCTCCGAGGCGCGCAGCGACAGCTGCCCGCGCGCCGCGTACCACTCCGGCTTGGCGTGCACGACGACCCGCGCGCCCTCCTGCACCACCTCCGCGACCTGGTCGAACACCGAGCGGAAGCAGGTCACCGTGAGCGACACGTCGGCCTGCGGGTCGCGCAGGGTCAGGAACACCACGCCCGCGCCGGGGCGCCGGCTGAGCTGGGTGATCTGCCCCTCCACCCAGACCGCGCCGAGCCGGTCGACCCAGCCGCCGATCAGCGCGGAGACCTTGCCGACCGGGAGCGGCGCTTCGGGGGAGCTGGTGTTGGCCATGCGTACGAGGCTAGCGGCGCGGGCCGACACGGCCGAGACCGCGCCCGGCCCCGCGCGGTCCGACGGCGGTCACCGGGGAAGCCGGGGCGGCCGGCGCCCGTCGGCCCCGCCGCGGGCGGCGCCCTGGACGGCGAGCACCACCAGGCCGACCGCCAGCCAGACCAGCCCGACGATCTGCGCGGTGGTCGAGGCCTCGTACACCACCGCCCCGATCACCGCGATCCCCAGCGCGGGGACGACCACGTGCCGCAGCCACCGCCGCGAGCCGTGCCGCACCGCGTACCAGCCGATCACCGAGGCGTGCAGCAGCGCGAAGGCGGTCAGCGCGCCCACGTTGACCACCGAGGTGAGCTGGTCCAGCCCGTCGTCCCGGTCGGCCGCCCAGACCGCCGCCGCCATCGTGATCACCGCGGCCGCCAGCAGCGCCCGGCGCGGCACCGCGCTGCCCGGGTCGACGGAGCCGAGCAGCCGCGGCAGTCGGCCCTCCCGGCCCATCGCGAAGACCAGCCGCCCGGCCGCGGCCTGCCCGGCCAGGGCCGCGAAGGCCGCGCCGACCGCCTTGCTGGCCGCCACCAGCACGTGCAGCCAGTGCCCGACGCCGCTCTCCACGGTGTCGTAGAAGGCCGAGCCCTGCGCCGCCGGGTCGGCGGCCAGCTGCTGCGGGCCCAGCGGCTCCAGCAGCGCCGCCAGGTAGGTCTGGGCGACGAACAGCACCCCGGCCAGCGCCAGGCACCAGAGCACCGCCCGGGCCACCGCCGCCGAGGCGCCGACCGCCTCCTCGACGAAGGTGGCGATGGCGTCGAAGCCCAGGTAGGAGAGCACCGCGACGGACACCGCGGAGACCACCGCGGTCATCGAGAAGGCCCCGACGGCGGTGAACGGGGTGTCCCAGCCGCGCTGGGCCCCGCCCTGGGCCAGCGCCACCACGGCCGCGGCCACGAACACCGCCAGCACCGCGATCTCCATCGCGAGCACCGCGAAGCCGACCACCGCCGCCGTCCGCACCCCGACCAGGTTGAGCGCGGTGGTCACCACCACCGCGAGCGCCGTCCAGACCCAGCGCGAGACGTCCGGCACCAGGGAGTTCAGCGCGATCCCGGAGAACAGGTAGGCCACCGCGGGGATCAGGAGGTAGTCGAGCATCGCCATCCACCCGGCGATGAAGCCCGGCCCCTCGCCCAGCCCGGCCCGGGCGTAGGCGAACACCGAGCCGGTCTGCGGCACGGCGCGCACCATCTGGGCGTACGAGAAGGCGGTGAAGCCCATCGCCACCGTCGCGGCCAGGTACACCGTGGCGACGGCGCCGTGGCTCTTGGCGTCCAGCACGCCGAAGACGCCGACCGGGGCCATCGGGGCGATGAACAGCAGTCCGTAGACCATCAGATCGCGGACGCCCAGGCTGCGGCGCAGGCCGCTCGGCGTCACCTGCTCGCTCACAGAGCTCATAGACACCATATTTTGAGCGCTGTTGACCGGGTCTGCACGGAATGTGTCCGCCGTCGGCGCGGCTTCGCGCCGGGGGCCCGGCGGGCGGGCGCCGCTCGCGGCCGCCCGTACGATGGAGCCATGTCCAAGACCGCGCAGCGCCGTGTCCTGCTCGCCGCCCCCCGGGGCTACTGCGCGGGAGTCGACCGCGCCGTGATCGCCGTGGAGAAGGCCCTGGAGCAGTACGGGGCGCCCATCTACGTCCGCAAGCAGATCGTCCACAACAAGTACGTGGTGCAGACCCTGGAGAAGAAGGGCGCGATCTTCGTCGACGAGACGGAGGAGGTGCCCGAGGGCTCGATCGTCGTCTTCTCGGCGCACGGCGTCGCCCCGGCCGTCCACGACGAGGCGCGGGCCGGCCGGCTGGCCACCATCGACGCGACCTGCCCGCTGGTCACCAAGGTGCACAAGGAGGCCGTGCGCTTCGCCGACGAGGGCTTCGACATCCTGCTGGTGGGCCACGAGGGCCACGAGGAGGTCATCGGCACCATGGGCGAGGCCCCGGACCGGATCCACCTGGTGGACGGTGCCGAGGACGTCGCCAACGTGCAGGTCCGGGACGAGTCCAAGGTCGTCTGGCTGTCCCAGACCACCCTGTCCGTGGACGAGACCATGGCCACCGTCGGCGAGCTGAAGAAGCGCTTCCCGGGGCTGGTCAGCCCGCCCAGCGACGACATCTGCTACGCCACCCAGAACCGCCAGGTCGCGGTCAAGCAGCTGGCCCCGGAGACCGACCTGCTGATCGTGGTCGGCTCCAAGAACTCCTCCAACTCCGTCCGCCTGGTCGAGGTCGGCCTGGAGTACGGCGCCAAGGCCGCCCACCTGGTGGACTTCGCCGAGGAGATCCGCGAGGAGTGGCTGGAGGGCGTCACCACGGTCGGCCTGACCAGCGGCGCCTCGGTGCCGGAGATCCTGGTCGACGGCGTGCTGGAGTTCCTGGCCACGCGCGGTTACGACACGGTCGAGACGGTCAAGACCGCCGAGGAGCACCTGACCTTCTCGCTGCCCAAGGAACTGCGCCGTGACCTGCGCGCCGAGGCGGCGGGCAAGCTCTGACCCCACCCGGAAGGCCCGGTACCCCGCGCGGGGTACCGGGCCTTCCGCTGTGCGCGCCCGGGCGCGCTCTCGTAGCTTTGTGCACAGGCTGTGGACAAGGCACCGGCCGCGGACGCCCGTCCGCGGCCGACGGCGGAGGGCGGACGTGATGACGGCGGTATTCGGCGTGGACATCGGCGGCTCGGGGATCAAGGGCGCGCCCGTCGACCTCGCCCGGGGCGTGCTCGCCGAGGAGCGCCGGAAGGTGCTCACCCCGCAGCCGTCCGCCCCCGAGGCCGTGGTCGCCGCCGTCTGCGAGGTGGTCCGCCACTTCGACCACCAGGGCCCGGTCGGGCTGACCTTCCCCGGCGTGGTCGTCGACGGCCGTACCAGGACGGCCGCCAACGTGGACAAGGGCTGGATCGGCCTGGACGCGGCGGGCCTCTTCCGCCAGGCGCTCGGCATGCCCGCGACCGTCCTGAACGACGCGGACGCGGCCGGGCTGGCCGAGCTGACCCACGGCGCCGGGCGGGGCGAGTCGGGCGTGGTCCTGGTGCTCACCTTCGGCACCGGCATCGGCAGCGCCCTGTTCGTCGACGGGACGCTGGTGCCCAACACCGAGCTGGGCCACCTGGAGCTGCGCGGCAAGGACGCCGAGCGCCGGGCCTCCTCGGCCGCCAAGGAGCGGCACGGGCTGGACTGGGAGCAGTGGGCCGGGCGGGTCGACGAGTACCTGGACCTGGTGGAGATGCTCTTCTCGCCAGGGCTGATCGTGATCGGCGGCGGGGTGAGCCGCAAGCACGAGAAGTTCCTGCCACTGCTGAAGGACCGCCGGGCACGGGTGGTGCCGGCGGAGCTGCGCAACGACGCGGGCATCGTCGGGGCCGCCATGGCGGCGGCCCGGGCCGGGGGCTGAGGGGCGCTCGCGCGGCGCCGCCGCTCAGCGGGAGCGCTGGATCCGGCGCTGGGCGACGAACCGGGCGAGCACGATCAGCGCGGCCAGCCCGGTGCCGGAGAACAGCCAGCCGGCCCGCAGCGCCAGCCCGGTCGCCAGCGAAACCACCTGGGCGGTGACGCCCGGGGAGCCCACCGGTTCGAGCAGCAGCAGCGCGAGGGCGAAGGCGATCGGCCCGCTGATCGGTGCGGCCAGCAGGTCGGCGTAGCGCACCCGGACGGCGAGCTGGAAGCAGACCACCAGGTAGCCGAGGCCGAACAGCCAGCCCAGGCCGTCGAACAGCAGCCGGTCCACGCCCGCCACCGCGAGCGTCGCCAGGACGGCGACCAGCCCGGTGCCGATGGCCGTCAGCCGGGTCGGCCGGCCGGTGCGCCGCCGCCCGTACAGCGGCTCGTCGCCGCGCCCGCGCAGCGGCAGGCGCAGGCGCGGCCGGGGGGCGGTCGGGCGCGCAGCCGGGCGCGCGGCGGACGGGCCGGCCGAAGGGCGCGGGCGGGAGCCGGGGGCGGGTCCGGAGGGGGCTCCGGCGGTCTCGGGAGCCCGGCCTGGACCGGGGACGGCGGCTGCGGCCGCGCCGGTCGGCGGACGGCGTCTGGGCCCTGGCGGCTGGGTACGGATGCTCTGCTCCACCCGCCCAACGTACGGTCCGATCATCGCCACACTGTGTAATGGACCGTTCAGGTCTTGTCCCGTGTCTCCGGACGGAGTACTGATGTGATCGTCACTCAGGTCGTCACGCAGGTCGGCTGACCTGCCCGATCGAGTCGGCGCACGACGACCACCGGATCCGTTCACGGGTCTCTCCACGGGGGAACAGCATGACCGATTTCACCTTCGAACGGCTCGACCACGTCCAGCTCGACATCCCGGCCGGCGCCGAGGACGAGTGCCGCGCCTTCTGGTCCGGAGTGCTCGGCATGACCGAGCTGGCGAAGCCGCCGGTGCTGGCCGCCCGCGGCGGCTGCTGGTTCCGCGGCGGCGGGGTCGAGGTGCACCTGGGCGTGGCCCCGGACTTCCGCCCGTCCCGCAAGGGGCACCCGGGCATCCTGGTCCGTTCGCTGGACGCCCTCGCCGACCGCCTCGCCGCGCACGGCCACCCGGTGACCTGGGACGACAACCTGCCCGGCCACCGGCGCTTCTACGCCGACGACAAGCTGGGCAACCGGCTGGAGTTCCTGGAGCCCCGGGCGGCGCCGACCGAGGAGTGAGGCGGAGTGGGGGCTGCCCGTAGACTTGGGGGTCGGCCCGTACGGTGCCGACCCAACTCCTCCAAGCCCACGGGACTGCGCTTCATGTCGCTCACGATCGGAATCGTCGGCCTGCCGAACGTCGGCAAGTCGACCCTGTTCAACGCCCTGACCAAGAACGACGTGCTGGCGGCCAACTACCCGTTCGCCACCATCGAGCCGAACGTCGGCGTGGTGGGCGTCCCGGACGCGCGGCTGGCCAAGCTCGCCGAGATCTTCGGCTCCCAGCGCATCCTCCCGGCCACCGTCGACTTCGTCGACATCGCCGGCATCGTGCGCGGCGCCAGCGAGGGCGAGGGCCTGGGCAACAAGTTCCTCGCCAACATCCGCGAGTCCGACGCGATCTGCCAGGTCGTGCGCGCCTTCACCGACCCGGACGTGGTGCACGTGGACGGCAAGGTGTCGCCCAAGGACGACATCGAGACCATCCACACCGAGCTGATCCTGGCCGACCTCCAGACCATCGAGAAGGTCCTGCCGCGACTCCAGAAGGAGGCGCGCCTCAAGAAGGACACCGCCCCCGTGCTGGCCGCCGCCGAGGCCGCGCAGGCGATCCTGGAGACCGGCAAGACCCTCTTCGAGGCCGGCTTCGACACCGCCCCGATCCGCGACCTCCACCTGCTGACCGCCAAGCCCTTCCTCTACGTCTTCAACGTGGACGAGGCCGAGCTGGCCGACGAGGACTTCAAGGACGCCCAGCGCGAGCTGGTCGCCCCGGCCGAGGCGATCTTCCTGAACGCCAAGATCGAGTCCGAGCTGATCGAGCTGGACGACGCCGAGGCCCTGGAACTCCTCCAGTCCATGGGTCAGGAGGAGCCCGGCCTCGCCACCCTCGCCCGGGTCGGCTTCAACACCCTCGGCCTCCAGACCTACCTGACGGCCGGCCCCAAGGAAACCCGCGCCTGGACCATCAAGAAGGGCGCCACCGCCCCCGAGGCCGCCGGAGTCATCCACACCGACTTCCAGAAGGGCTTCATCAAGGCCGAGGTGATCTCCTTCGCCGACCTGGTCGAGACCGGCTCCATCGCCGAGGCCCGCGCCAAGGGCAAGGCCCGCATCGAGGGCAAGGAGTACGTCATGCAGGACGGCGACGTCGTGGAGTTCCGCTTCAACGTCTGACGGCCGGCCGCCGCCGCGCACCCGGACCGCCCGGGCCCCGTGTTCGTACGGGGCCCGGGCGGTGCGGTGTTTCCGGGGTCAGCCGACGGTGACGGTGAGGAGGCCGTCGGGGGCGGCGGTGACGGTGACGGTGGTGAGGGTGTCGGCGTGGGCGTCCGGGTGGTGGGGGAGGGCGCGCGGGCCGACGCCGACGACGCGGACGCCGGCGGCCTTGGCGGCGGCGATGCCGGCGCCGGAGTCCTCGAAGGCGAGGCAGTCGGCGGGGGCGAAGCCGAGGTCGGCGGCGCCCTTGAGGAAGCCCTCGGGGTCGGGCTTGCTGGCGCCGACGGACTCGGCGGTGACCAGGACGGACGGCATCGGGAGCCCGGCGGCGGTCATCCGGATCCGGGCGAGCGGCAGGTCGGCGGAGGTGACCAGGGCGTGCGGGAGGCCGGTCAGCGAGGCGAGGAAGGCGGCGGCGCCGGGCACCGGGACGACGCCCTCGGTGTCGGCGCGCTCCTCGGCGAGGATCCGCTCGTTGTCGGCCAGGTTGAGCTCGGCCGGGCGGTCGGGCAGCAGGAGGGCCATGGTCGCGTGGCCCTGGCGGCCGTGGGCGACGGCGAGCACCTCGGCGGGGTCCAGGCCGTTCCGCTCGGCCCAGCGGCTGAAGCAGCGCTCGACCACGGCGTCGGAGTTGACGAGGGTGCCGTCCATGTCCAGGAGGAGGGCGCGGGCGGTCAGCCGGACGGGGGCAGCGGTCATGGGGCGGCTCCTCGGGGAGTGTGGCGACGGGAGAGCCGGAGAATGCGAGCTCTTTGTTTCTCGATGATACAAAAGATCATCCGAGCAGGTGGGCATTGACCGCCCGGGCCTCCTCGGCCAGCTCCGACAGCTCCACCACCTCGACCCCGGCCGCCGTCAGCAGCGCGGTGCCCTGGCAGTCGGTGACGAACAGGTCCGGCTCGCGCCAGGCGACCACCACCCGCGGCACGCCCGCAGCGAGGAGCAGCCGGGCGCACGGCATCGGCCGCGAGGCGCGCTGCCCGCAGGGCTCCAGCGAGCTGTAGACGGTCGCCCCGCGCAGCCGCGGGTCGCCCGTCGGGAGCTTGGCCAGCGCCGCCTCCTCGGCGTGGTCGTGCGGGTCCGCCTCCCGGCTGTAGCCCTCCGCCAGCACCGTGCCGTCGGCGCCGACGATCACCGCGCCGACCGAGAAGGCCGTCTCGGACGGCGGGCAGCGGCGGGAGAGCTCGACGGCCCGGCGCAGGTGGTCGAGGTCGGTGGAGGCGGACTGGGTCACGGCGCGGGCTCCTTCGGGGCGTACCTGAGCAGGACGACGTCGCCCACGGTACGTGCCTCCAGCAGTCGCATCCGTCGGGCCGGACCGCCCGGGAACGCGGCCGGGCGGACGAACCGGGGCGCGTCGGCCTGGCCGACCAGCAGCGGGGCGACGGCCAGTTGGAGCTCGTCCGCCAGGCCCTGGGCCAGGAACTGGGTGTGCACGCCCCCGCCGCCCTCGACCATCAGCCGGCGCACCCCGCGGGCGCCCAGGTCGTCCAGCACCGCGCCGAGGTCCACCGCGTGGCCCAGCGCGACCACCTCGGCCAGCCCGTCCAGCCGGGGGCGCAGCACCGCCGCCCCGGCCTCCGTGGTGTAGGCGAGCCGGGCGCCGCCGGTGTGCCAGAACCGCAGGCCGGCGTCGAGTTCGCCGCTCGCGCTGAGCGTCACCTTCAGCGGGTACTCGGGCCGGCCGGCCGCCAGTCGGGCGGCCCGGCGCCCGGGGTCGTTGACCAGCAGCCGGGGGTTGTCGGCACGCAGCGTGTTGCCGCCGACCAGGACGGCGTCGGCGGCGGCGCGCTCCTCGTCGACCCGGTCGAAGTCGGCGGCGTTGGAGAGCAGCAGCCGGTCGGGGGAGGCGTCGTCGAGGTGGCCGTCGAGCGAGACGGCGGCGCTCAGCAGGACGTAGGGGCGCGGGCCGGGCATGGGCGGGGACCGTTCTGTCGGGGGCGCCTCCACGGTACGGCGGCCGGGTGCGGCCCCGGCCTGCGGTGACCGGAATGCGAGACGGATCTTCTCGCCATCCGGGACGAGGAGTAGCGTCGGAGGTGTCGCGGAGCACCGCGGCCGACCGCACCCAGGGGGGACCTCATGACCGGACCGCAGCCCGCCGCCGTCTACACCCACGGCCACCAGGAGGCCGTGCTGCGCTCGCACCGCTCCCGCACCGCCGCCGACTCGGCCGGCTACCTGCTGCCCGAACTGCGGCCCGGCCAGGCCCTGTTGGACGTCGGCTGCGGTCCCGGCACGATCACCGCGGACCTGGCCGCGCTGGTCGGCCCGCAGGGGCGGGTGGTCGCGGTGGACGCCTCCGCCGAGGTGCTGGAGCAGGCCGCCGGACACGCCGCCGGGCGGGGGCTGTCCAACGTCGCCTTCGAGTGCGCCGACGTGCACCGGCTGCCGTACCGGGACGGCGAGTTCGACGTGGTGCACGCCCACCAGGTGCTCCAGCACGTGGCCGACCCGGTGGCCGCGCTGCGCGAGCTGCGGAGGGTGACGGCGCCGGGCGGCGTGGTCGCGGTCCGCGATGTCGACTACGCCTCGATGACCTGGTTCCCGGAGGCGCCCGCGCTGGACCGGTGGCTGGAGCTGTACCGGCGGACCGCCCGCGCCAACGGCGGCGAGCCGGACGCCGGCCGGCGGCTGCTGTCCTGGGCCCGCGCCGCCGGCTTCACCGAGGTCACCGCGAGCTCCTCCACCTGGATGTTCGCGACGCCCGAGCAGCGCGCCTGGTGGGGCGGGATGTGGGCGGACCGGGTGACGGGCACCGTGCTGGGCCGGACGGCGGTCGGGCTGGGCTTCGCGGAGCAGGACGAGCCGGAGCGGATCGCAGACGGCTGGCGGGAGTGGAGCGCCGCCGGGGACGGCTGGTTCTCGATGCTGCACGGGGAGGTCCTGGCCCGCGGCTGAGCGGGCGGAGGGCGGCCCGGAAAGGTCGGGCAGGTGTTCGGAAAGATCGGGTAAAGTCGCGCGACCGTTCAGATCGGGCCCGTGAGGGTCCGTTCGGGTCCGAGCCGTGGCGCGGAGCCATGGTGCCGAGCGCCGAGCCGATGCCCGCCCCGGTGGGTTGGGGGAGTCCACGTGTCCAAGCCTGAGTCCGAGCCGCCCGTCCCGGGGCCGGAGCCGGAGCCGTCCGCGGCCACGGGAACCGACGCGGGTACGGGCGCGGATGCTGGCGCGGGTGGTACGGACGCGACGGAGGCGCCGACGGCCGGTCAGGACCCCCGGGTGGACTTCCGCAAGGCCGCCGCCGAGCCAACGGTGCCGGTCGAGCCCACGAGCCCGGCCGAGCCGACGAACCCGGCCGAGCCCGCGAGCGCCGCCGAGCCGGTGGCCCCCACCGCCCCCACAGACCCCTGGGCCGCCCCCGACCTCTCCGCCGGCCCGTCCGCCGCCCCGGCCCCGGCCCCGCAGGCCGTCCCGCCGTCGGTCGCCCCGCCCCAGCCGCCGCACCCGCTGCCCGCCGGGGGCTGGGCCTCCGTCACCCCCGCCGCCCAGTCCGGCTTCCAGCCCGGCCACCCGTACGCCCCGGCCCCCGGCCAGGGCCCGGTCGGCGCGCCCGGCCCCGGGTTCGTCGGCCCCGGGTTCGTCCCCGGCCCCGCCCCGACCAACGGCTTCGCCGTCGGCTCCCTGGTCACCGGCCTGCTCCTGGTGGCCCCGGTGGCCCTGGTGTTCGGCGTCCTCGCGCTGGTCCAGATCAACCGCCGCAAGGAGCGCGGCTCCGGCATGGCGGTGACCGGCCTGGTGCTCGGCACGATCGGCACGGTGCTGATGGCCCTGCTGCTCGGCGCGGCCGACTTCAGCTCGGCGCGGGCCGGCCGCTCCGGCCTGCCCCCGAAGGCGCCGGCCGGTTCGGTGCACTGGTCCGACCTCAAGGCCGGCGACTGCTACGACTCCCCCCAGGGCGGGTCGACGGCGGACGGGGGCGGCGACGAGACGGTGTACTGGGTGCACCGGGTGGCCTGCACCGAGCCGCACCACGGCGAGGTGGCGGGCACCGCCGACCTCCTGCTCGGCGCCGGCGCCTACCCGGGCGAGCGCGCGGCCCGCGAGTCGGCCGGCCGGCTGTGCCGCCAGGTGCTGAGCGGCTACGCGCTCGACCAGTGGGCCGTCCCCGACGGCATGGAGGACGTCTACCTCTACCCGACCGAGAAGAACTGGGCGTCCGGCTCGCGGTACGTGACCTGCGCCTACGAGGACCGCGAGGACCGGCACCGGGGCACCGTCCGCACCGACCGCAGCCACCTGACCGCGCCCCAGCTGGCCTACCTGGAGGCCGCCCGGACCTTCAACGACGACTACCTGGACCAGCCGGAGCGGGAGGTCGCCGAGGCCGAGGCCGACTACCGGGCCTGGGCGCGCCGGGTGGCCTCCGCCTCCCGCACCCAGGCGGCGGTGCTGGCCAGGACGGGGGTGGCCTGGCCGGCCGACGTCCAGCCGAGGATCGCCAAGCTGGCCGAGGCCAAGTCGCAGGCGGCCGCCGCCTGGGACGCCGCGGCCTCCGGCACCGACCTGGCGGGCGACCTCCGCAAGGCCAGGGCGCTGGAGGCCAGGACGACGCCGACGGCCCTGGAGATCCGCCGCGGGCTGGACCTGTCGACCGGGGAGCAGGCGCCCGACCTGCGGGTCTGAGCCGTCCGGAGGCGCGGTTACCGGCCGTTGACCGGGCCCGTACCTGCCGGTAACCCGCCGGCCGTACGGTCGTGGGCACGTCCCCGGCCCGACCCCCACGCGAGCCGGGGACCAGCCCGTCCGCCCCGGGGCGGGCCGGCCCGCGGGAGCCCCCGGTACCCTCCGGCCATGGGTACCCACCGGGTGATGCGGCAGGACGACAACGGCAACCGCTTCCTGGTCGCCAAGGACCTCGACCGGGCGGAGGCCCGGCGGCTGGCCGCCGAGTTCGAGGCCCGCGGCCACAAGCAGCTGTACTGGGTCGAGGAGGACGGGGAGGCGGCCCGGCCCGAACCGGCGGACGGGACGGTCCGCAACGCCTGAGCCCTCCGCGACGCCTGGGCCCTCCGTACTCCTGAGTCCTCCGCAGCGCCCGAGCCCTCTGCGGACGCCCGGGCCCGACGGCAGACCGTAGGGTCGGGCCCATGGACGCGACCCACGACCCCACCCCCGCCGACGCCCCCGCCGCCCCGCCCCGGATCGTGGTCGGCGGTGCGCTGGTCCACCGCGGCCGGGTGCTCGCCGCCCGGCGCAGCGCGCCCGAGGCGGTGGCCGGCCGGTGGGAGTTCCCCGGCGGGAAGGCCGAGCCGGGGGAGACCGAGGCGCAGGCGCTGGAGCGGGAGCTGCTGGAGGAGCTCGGCGTCCGGGCGCGTGCGCTGGTCCGGCTGCCGGGCGCGTGGGCCGTGCGCCCCGGCCTGGAGCTGCGCTTCTGGGCCGCCGAATTGCTGTCCGGCGAGCCGCGCGCACTGCAGGACCACGACGCGCTGCGCTGGCTGGGCCCGGACGAGCTGGACGCCGTGGACTGGATCGACCACGACCGTGACGTGCTGCCGCACGTCGCCCGGCTGCTCGCGGGCGCCCCGGCGGGCGCCGCCGACAGCGCGTCGGCGGTGGGCGACGCGCAGTCCGCCGGGTAGGTCAATCGGACAAGACGACCCGGGGGCCGGGATAGCCTGGATGCTGCTGGGTATGTCACTTTTCGGCACTATTCGTCACCATCGGTGAGCCGTCCCCAGCCGGCGACGCCGATCCCGACCAGAGCCGGAGGCCCCGTCGGTGTCGAGTACCGGGAACGGCGGCGGGGGAGAGCGGCGGGCAGGCTCCGCGGGGAGCGCCGCCGCCCGCGCCCGACTGCGCCGCGCCGCCCGTCCGGCCGCCCCCCAGTCGCCGGCCGCCCGCCGCCGGGGCACCGTCGAGGCCCCCGACACCGCGCGGCCCGACACCGTACGGCCCGACCAGCCGGCGCCGACCCTGGCGGTGGCCGAGCCGGGCACCCGGGGCGGCCTGCGCGGACGCCCCGCCCGGCCCTTCCCCGGCGGTCCGGCCGATGCCACGGGCACCCCCGGCACGCCCGCCGGCGGCAGCCTGCTGGACATGCTCAAGGTCGCCATCGCGATCCTGGACACCGCGGGCCGGGTGGTGCTCTGGAGCCCCGCCGCCGAGGAGCTGCTCGGCTGGCCGAACGAGCTGCTGGTCGGCCGCCGGATCGAGGAGCTGATCCCCGACCGGGAGCAGGTCGCCCGGATCCGGGGCGCGATCCAGGACACCCTGCGGCACGGCCGCTGGGCCGGCTACGCCGAGCTGCGCGACCGGGACGGCGCCCCGGTCGCCGTGGACGCCCGGATCTCCCTCCTGGTGGACGGCGACGGCACCCCGTTCCTCCAGGTCAACATGGCCGAGGCGGCCGCCGTCCAGGCCGTCGAACGGGACCTCGCGGTGCGCGACGCGCTGTTCGAGCAGTCCCCGCTGGGCATCGCCATCATGGACACCGGCCTGCGCTACACGGCCGTCAACCGGACCCTCGCCGAGATGAACGGCGTCGCCCCGGACGACCACGTCGGCCGCACCACCGGCGAGACCCTGCCGGAGCGGGCCGCCGACGAGATCACCGCCATCCAGCGCCAGGTGCTGGCCACCGGCGAGCCGGTCATCGACGTCACCCTGGCCTCCCCGGTCACCACCCGGGCCGGCTACCGCTCGATCTCCTACAGCCGGATGACGGACCGCTCCGGCCGGGTGCTCGGCATCTCCGGCACCGTGATGGACGTGACCGAGCGCTACCGGGCGGTCGCCAAGGTCGAGCACGCCCGGCGCCGGCTCTCGCTGCTCAACGAGTTCGGCTCCCGGGTCGGCGACCTGCTGGACGCCTCCCGGATCGCCCAGGAGCTGGCCGGCTCGGTCGTCCCCCGGCTGACCGACCACTCGGCGGTGGTCCTGCTCCAGGCCGTCGCGCACGGTGACGACCTGCCCCGGCACGGCCACGACCGGCGCACCTCGCTGCTCCAGCTCGGCACCGCCTCCGTCCAGGACGGCCCCGAGGTGGACGTGATGCTGCGCCGCGGCGCCCGGATCACCTTCGCCGAGGAGTCGGTCTGCGGCCGGGTGCTGCGCACCGGCGTGCCCGAGCTGCTGTCCGGCGCCGACCAGCTGGACGACGTCACCTACCCCGGAGACCCGAAGATGCAGGCCGCCCGGGACCTGGGCGTGCACTCGATGCTGGTCGTGCCGCTGCGCGCCCGCGGCATCGTGATCGGCCTGCTGCTGGTCAGCCGGGCCGGCTACCGCGAGGGCTTCGACCGGGACGACCTGGCCTTCACCGTCGAACTGGCCGACCGGGCCGGCAGCTCGCTGGACAACGCCCGCCTCTACGCCCGCGAGCGCACCGCCGCGCTCACCCTCCAGCGCACCCTGCTCCCGCAGCAGGTCCCGCAGCCCACCGGCGTCGAGGTCGCCTACCGGTACGTGCCCGGCAGCAGCGGCACCGAGGTCGGCGGCGACTGGTTCGACGTCATCCCGCTGCCCGGCGACCGCACCGCGCTGGTGGTCGGCGACGTGATGGGCCACGGCCTGCGGGCCGCCGCCACGATGGGACGGCTGCGCACCGCCGTCCGGGTGCTGGCCGCCCTCGACCTGCCGCCGGACGTCCTGCTGCGGCACGTCCACGAGCTGGCCGACGACCTCGCCCAGGGCCCGGACGAGGCGCTGCTGGCCACCTGCGTCTACGCGGTCTTCGACCCGGCGACGGCCCGGCTCACCGTCGCGAAGGCCGGGCACATCCCGCCGGTGCTGGTGGTGCCGGGCGAGGACGCCGCGGAGCCGACCCGCACCGGCGGCCCGCTGCCCGGCGGCGCCGGCCGCATCCTCGACCTGCCCTCCGGTGCCCCGCTCGGGGTGGGCGGAGTCCCGTTCGAGTCGGTCGAACTGAAGATCCCCGAGGGCAGCCTGCTGGCGCTGTGCACCGACGGCCTGGTCGAGTCCCGGGACAAGGACCTGGACGTCGGCCTCGGCCGGCTGGTCACCGTGCTCCAGGGGCCGCACGCCTCCATCCAGGCCGCCTGCGAGGCGGTGCTGGACACCATGGAGCAGGGCCGGGAGCCGGACGACGTCGCGCTGCTGCTGGCCCGGCTCGGCCACGGCCAGGCCGGCACCCCGACGGTGGGCTGGACCCTGCCGGCCGAGCCCACCGCCGTCTCCCGGGCCCGCCGGCTGGTCCGCGCCACCCTCGTCGAGTGGGGCGTCGAGGAGCTCACCGACACCGCCGAGCTGCTGGTCAGTGAGCTGGTCACGAACGCCATCCGGTACGCCAGCGCCCCCATCGGGGTGCGGCTGACGCTCGGTGAGACGCTGCTGGTCGAGATCTCCGACCCGCTGCCCGACCCGCCCCGGGAGCGGCACGCGGCCGAGGCCGACGAGGGCGGGCGCGGTCTGGAGCTGGTCCACCGGCTGGCACTGCGCTGGGGCGCCCGGGCCGAGGGCATCGGCAAGGTGGTCTGGTTCGAGCAGGCGCTGCCGGGTAGTGAGCCCGATGGATCGTGAGCGGAACGAACAGCAGGGGAGCGGGGTCGCATATGCCATCGGGCGCTCAGGGGGAGCGCGCGCTCCGGAAGGGGGCGCGAGCGTGGCATTGTGGTTGCGCGGGCGGTAGGACAAAAACCTTCGCCCGATCTGATGTTGTGATGTTGAGGGCGTGTGAACGTACCCCTCGATGATGAATACTCGGTCTTCTCGACATCCGGACGGTCGCGGGTTGGAGGGGTCGGTCCGTTGAACAGCACTCCGGCGCGGAGCGTGTCGCCGAGCAGCAGCGGTCATGCCGCTGTACCCGGGCAGGCCGGTTCCGCGCACCTGTCCGTACCGGACGGCGCGGTCGCCGGGCGCGGCCACCACCCCGTCGCCGAGGACCGCGCCTGGGGCGCCGGCGACCCCGGCTCGATCTACGACTACATCCGGGTCGCCACCTTCGCGATCGGCCCCGACGGGCGGATCAGCCAGTGGAGCGAGCGCGCCGCCGAGTTCTTCGGCATCCCGGCCGCCGAGGCCGTCGGCGCCGACCCGGTCACCACCTTCGTCCCCCGCGAGCTCTGGCAGCGCGGCCGGGCCCGGCTGGAGCGCACCCTGGCGGGCGAGGAGTGGGTCGGCACCACCCCGTACCGGGACGCCGACGGCGGCGAGGGCCTCGCCGAGCTCTACCTGATGCCCGACAGCGCCCTGCCCACCGCGGGCGCCACCTGCCTGGCCGTCGACCTCGGGCGGCTGCGCCGGATCGAGACCGACCTGGCCGCCTCCGAGGCCGTCTTCGGGCAGACGCCCACCGGCTTCGTGCTGTTCGACGACCGGCTGCGGCTGCAGCGGGTCAACGACGCCTTCGCCTCCGGGATGGGACTGGTCCCCACCGACCTGGAGGGCCTCACCCCGCACGACCTCTTCCCGCCGTCCGAGGCGGACCGGCTCACCGCCGCCCTGCGCAAGGTCGTGGCCACCGGCGAGCCCGTCTTCGACCTGCGCTTCCACGGCGCCGTCCCGACCCGCGAGGGCAACCGGCTCTGGGCCGTCTCGCTGTACCGCCTGAACGGCTCCGCCGGGCAGACCATGGGCGTCGCCGGGCAGGTCTCCGACGTCACCAGCCGGCACGTCGCCGAGCGCGAGGCCGACGGGGTGCGCCGCAACCTGGCCCTGCTCAACGAGGCCAGCGCGCACATCGGCTCCACGCTCGACCTGGAGACCACCGCCAAGGAACTGCTGGACGTCGTCGTCCCGCCGTTCTGCGACCTCGCGACCGTCGACCTCTACACCGCGCTGCTCTCCGGCGAGACCGTGCCCAGCGCCGGCCGGCTCGGCGACACCGTGCTCACCGACGGCAGCGGCGAACTGCGCCGGGTCGCCGTCTCCAGCGTGGTCGGCGGCGCCTCCTCGGTGCTCGGCTCGGTCACCGGCCTGCCGATCGCCGAGGCCGGCGGCACCCTCTGCTACCCGCGCCGCTCCCCGCACGCCCGGGCGCTGCGCACCGGCCGCAGCGTCGTCCCCGAGCCCGGGCGCGACCCGCTGCTGCGCTCCACCCTGATCGTCCCGCTGGTCGCCCGCGACCAGGTGCTCGGCCTCGTCCAGCTCTCCCGGGCGATCGGCAGCGAGCCCTTCGACGCCCGCGACGTCGCGATCGCCGAGGAACTGGTCGCCCGCGCCGCAGTCTGCATCGACAACGCCCGGCTCTACCGGCGCGAGCACGAGCGGGCGCTGATCCTCCAGCGCAGCCTGCTGCCCCCGGGCAACCCGGCCGCCAGCGGCCTGGAGATCGCCTGCCGCTACCTGCCCAGCAACAACAACACCGAGGTCGGCGGCGACTGGTTCGACGTCATCCCGCTGCCCGGCAACCGCACCGCGCTGGTCATCGGCGACGTGATGGGCCGCGGACTGCGCGCCGCCGTCGCGATGGGCCAGCTGCGCACCGCCGTCCGCACCCTGGCGATGCTCGACCTCGACCCCGCCGAGGTGCTCGGCGCCCTGGACGAGATCGCCCGCGGCCTCGGCGACGACTCGGTGCCGGCCGGCCCGCCCACCCCGTACGGGCGGCTCACCTCGACGGCCGACGAGGAGGCCCGCGAGGTCTACCTGGCGACCTGCGTCTACGCGGTCTACGACGCCGTCACCCGCCGCTGCGTCTTCGCCAACGCCGGCCACCTGCCGCCCGTCCTGCTCAGCCCCGGCGAGAGCTCCCGGATGCTCGACGTGCCGCCCGGTCTGCCGCTCGGCGTCGGCGGCGAGCCCTTCGAGGAGGTCGAGCTGACCCTCCCGGACGGAGCCGTGCTCGCGCTCTACACCGACGGCCTGGTGGAGAGCCGCAAGCACCAGCTGGACGAGGGCCTGCGGGCCTTCCGCTCCGCGCTCTCCGACGGGGGCAAGGGGCTGGAGGACCTCTGCGACCACGTGCTCGGCGAGCTCAACCCGCACCACGGCGAGGACGACATCGCCCTGCTGATGGCCAAGGTGCACGCCTTCCCCGAGGACGCCGTCGGCAACTGGTTCCTGCCGCCCGAGCCCACCTCGGTGGCCAAGGCCCGCGAGCTGGCGTGCAGCTGGCTGCTCGCCCGGGGGCTGGACGAGCTGGTCGACACCACCGAGCTGCTGGTCAGCGAGCTGGTCACCAACGCGCTCAAGCACGGGCGGGGCGAGATCCGGCTGCGGCTGCTGCGCGAGCGCGGCCTGGTCTGCGAGGTCTGGGACGACGGCTACGCGCAGCCCCGGCAGCGGCGCGCGCAGGAGACCGACGAGGGCGGGCGCGGCCTGCAGTTGGTCAGCCTGCTGGCCGAGCGCTGGGGCAGTCGGCGCACGCCCAAGGGCAAGATCGTCTGGTTCGAGCTCGGGCTGTAACGGCCCGGAGCGGTGGGCCGGACGGGTGCAGTCGCCCGGCCGCCCGCCGTGTCGGCACGGGCCGGGCGCCCTGCGCGGCGTTCGATGGCCGCCATGCGCGTCCGCCAGCTCACCGCCGCAGCCGCCGCGCTGCTGCTCGCCGCCGGTCTCGGCGGCTGCTCCGACGACCCGGGCCCCGCCCGCACCCCCGCCGCCGTGCCCGCCCCGGCCGAACCCACCGCCACCACCGGGGGCGTCGGGCCGGTCGACCGCGCCGCCGTCCGGGACGGCGGCACGCTGCGCTGGGCCCTCGACCGCGTCCCGGCCACGCTGAACGTCTACCAGGGCGCGGCGACCGCCGACTCGGCGCTGCTCGCCCACGCGCTGTACCCCTCGCTGTTCCGGCCCGACGAGCACGGCCGGCTCGCCCCCGACCCGGACTACCTGGAGGGCGCCGAGTCCACCCCGCCCGGGCAGTCGCCACAGGTGGTGACGTACCGGCTGAACCCGCGCGCCGTCTGGAGCGACGGCACCCCGGTCTCGGCCGCCGACCTCGACGCCCAGCGGACCGCGCTGTCCGGCCTGGACCCCGCGTACCGGGGCGGGCGGGCGGCCGGCTACGACGCCGTCGAGTCGGTCGCCCCGGGCGCCGACCCGCACGAGGTGCGGGTGACCTTCCGGCGGCCGTACGCGGAGTGGCGCTCGTTGTTCGGGCCGCTCTACCCGGCCGCCGAGACGGCCACCCCGGCCGACTTCGACCGGGCGCTGACCGGCGGCGACCGGCCGAGCGCCGGGCCGTACACCCTCTCCCGGTACGACGCCGAGGGCGGGACGGTCACCGTGGTGCGCAACCCGCTCTGGTGGGGCGAGCCGGCGAAGGCCGACCGGATCGACTTCCTCGCCTCGCCGCCCGAGCAGCGGCTGGACGCGCTGGACCAGGACCGGCTGGACGTCGCCCCGCTCACCGCGGCGGTGGACCGGGCGGTGCCGGCCCCGGCCGCCGATGCCTCCACCGCTCCCGCCTCCGCCTCACCCTCCGTCGCGCCGCCGCCCGAGGCCGCGCCCGAGTCGGCGGCGCTGGCGCTGCGGCGGGCCGAGTCGCTGCCCGGCGTCACCGTGCACCGGGCCGCCGCAGCCTCGCTCACCCAGCTCACCCTCAACGCCGAGCGCGCCCCGCTGACCGACCCGCTGGTGCGCCGGGCCCTCACCCGGGCCGTCGACCGGCAGCGGATCGCCGCCGCCGCGCTCACTCCGCTCGGCCTGCCCGCCGCACCGCTGGGCAGCCACCTGCTCGCCGGCGACCAGGAGGGCTACCGGGACAACAGCGGCGCGGTCGACCAGGCGGACCCGGGCCTGCTGCTGGACGAGGCGGGCTGGATGCGGCCCACCGGCGGGGGCGTCCGGAGCAGGGGCGGCAAGCCGCTCTCCCTCTCGCTGCTGCTCCCGGCCGGTTCGGCGACCGCCAAGCGCACCGCCGACGCGCTCACCGCCGGCCTCGGGGACGCCGGGATCGCGGTGCGGCAGGTGCCCGTGCCCGCCGAGTCCTTCGTCGGGGAGCACCTGGCGGCCGGGGACTACGACCTCGCGCTCTTCTCCCGGCCGGTCGGCCCCAGCCCGGCGAGCGAACAGCGCCCCGCCTACGCCAAGCCCCGGCCGGATCCCGACGGCGTGCCGGACCCGGGCGGCAACTTCGGCCGCGGCGGCACCGAGGAGATCGACCGGCTGTTCGACCGGGCGGCCGCCGAACCGGACCCGGCGGCCCGGCTCGACCTGCTCCAGGAGGCGGACGTACGGATCTGGCAGCTCGGGCACTCGGTGCCGCTCTACCAGCGGCCGGAGCTGGTCGGGGTCCGGACCGGGGTGGTCGGCGCGGGCGCGTACGGCTTCGGGTGGCCGCGCTTCCAGGACGTGGGCTGGGGCGGGTAGGGCTTCCCCGGCGGGGCGGCGCACGGCGTCGGCGGACGCCTCCCGGAGACCGCTCCGGGGGCGTCCGCCCGGTGCGTGGGCCGGGCCGTCGGAGCACGAACGGAAGGGGGCCGGAGCCCGGTCGCCGGGTGGCCGCCGTGTGATCCGCCTGTGATCTTGATCCCCTGCGACCTGCTCGTTTCTGCTCACCTGGGCGCTTCCCCGTACGATAGGAGGAAGCCGAGGCATGTCGATATGCCCGGCGGGTGGACCGGTAGTAGCAGGCGGAACGGGTGGCAGCGGCCGAAAGGGCCGCAAGTGCGCGTCTCGCGGCCGGGCGCCGTAACCCACGATTCCGGGAGAATCCGCTAGGCATGCCCACGCGCAACGACATCCGTAACGTCGCCATCGTCGCCCACGTCGACCACGGCAAGACCACGCTGGTCGACGCCATGCTCAAGCAGGCCGGCGCCTTCGCAGCCCACCAGCAGCTCGATGACCGGATGATGGACTCCAACGACCTGGAGCGCGAGAAGGGCATCACCATTCTCGCGAAGAACACCGCGGTCAAGTACCACCCCAAGGATGGTGGCGCGCCGATCACCATCAACATCATCGACACCCCGGGCCACGCCGACTTCGGTGGCGAGGTCGAGCGCGGTCTGTCGATGGTGGACGCGGTCGTCCTCCTGGTCGACGCCTCCGAAGGCCCGCTGCCGCAGACCCGGTTCGTGCTCCGCAAGGCGCTCACCGCCCGCCTGCCCGTCATCCTCTGCATCAACAAGACCGACCGTCCGGACTCCCGGATCGACGAGGTCATCAACGAGACCTACGACCTGTTCCTGGACCTGGACGCGGACGAGGACCAGATCGAGTTCCCGATCGTCTACGCCTGCGCCCGTGACGGCGTCGCCTCGCTGACCAAGCCGGAGAACGGCACCGTCCCGGCCGACAGCACCAGCCTGGAGCCCTTCTTCTCCACCCTGCTGGAGCACGTCCCGGCCCCCAGCTACGACGAGGACGCCCCGCTCCAGGCCCACGTCACCAACCTGGACGCCGACAACTTCCTCGGCCGCATCGCGCTGCTCCGCGTCGAGCAGGGCGAGCTGCGCAAGGGCCAGACCGTGGCCTGGATCAAGCGTGACGGCTCGATCCAGAACGTCCGCATCTCCGAGCTGCTGATGACCGAGGCGCTCACCCGCAAGCCGGCCGAGGTGGCCGGCCCCGGTGACATCTGCGCCGTCGCCGGCATCGGCGAGATCATGATCGGCGAGACCCTGGCCGACCCGGAGAACCCGATCGCGCTGCCGCTGATCACGGTGGACGAGCCGGCCATCTCGATGACCATCGGCACCAACACCTCGCCGCTGGTCGGCCGTGGCGGCAGCGGCAAGGGCGCGGACGCCAAGGCCGGCGTCAAGGTGGACCGCAAGGTCACCGCCCGCCAGGTGAAGGACCGCCTGGACCGCGAGCTGATCGGCAACGTCTCGCTGCGCGTGCTCGACACCGAGCGTCCGGACGCCTGGGAGGTGCAGGGCCGCGGTGAGCTGGCGCTGGCCATCCTGATCGAGACCATGCGCCGCGAGGGCTTCGAGCTGACCGTCGGCAAGCCGCAGGTGGTCACCAAGCAGGTCAACGGCAAGACCCACGAGCCCGTCGAGCGCCTCACGGTGGACGTGCCCGAGGAGCACATGGGTGCCGTCACCCAGCTCATGGGCATCCGCAAGGGCCGGATGGACAACATGTCCAACCACGGCTCGGGCTGGGTCCGGATGGAGTTCGTCGTGCCGTCCCGCGGCCTGATCGGCTTCCGTACCGAGTTCCTCACCAACACCCGCGGCACCGGCATCGCGCACTCGATCCACGAGGGTCACGAGCCGTGGTTCGGCAACCTGACCACCCGCAACAACGGTTCGCTGGTCGCCGACCGGGCCGGTGTGGTCACCGCCTTCGCGATGACCAACCTGCAGGAGCGCGGCGTGCTCTTCTGCGAGCCGGGCACCGAGGTGTACGAGGGCATGATCGTCGGTGAGAACTCGCGTGCCGACGACATGGACGTGAACATCACCAAGGAGAAGAAGCTCACCAACATGCGCTCGGCGAACGCCGACGTGGCCGAGTCGATCGTCCCGCCGCGCAAGCTCTCGCTGGAGCAGTCGCTGGAGTTCTGCCGCGAGGACGAGTGCATCGAGGTGACCCCGGAGACGGTTCGCATCCGTAAGGTCGTCCTCGACCAGAAGGACCGCGGTCGCACCGCCTCGCGCGCCAAGAAGGCGTGATCCGGACGCACTGAACGGCCATTGGCCGGAATGATTCGCCCCCCTTTCCCATGGAGAGGGGGGCGAACTTTTTCAACTACTCCAAGTTGTCGGGGCCGCTATTCACGGAATAGCGCTCATCACACCCAGGTGTCCGCTGAGCGGACGTGACAGTTCGTCATCCGTGACGACTGTCCGTTTGGTGCCTGTCTGGCTATGTCTCAAATGTCCGGTTTTCGAAACTTACCGACTGTTCATGTGACCTAATTGAGATCGTCACTGGTCACTTTCGTGTCCGTGCGTGACGGATAGTGGGTGCAGTCAGGCTCGGGTCAAGGGTGAACGCGCAGGGGTGCGCGCCGAAACCACGAGCGCGGACGGCACAGCGGGTCCGGTGGGAACCGTTCCGCAGTGCCCTCCTCGTTGCAACGTCGAATTCAGGAGGCACACCGATGCGCGGTGCGAGCCAGGCCAAGTGGGTTGTCGCAGCTGTTGCTGTCGCCCTCGCTGCGACTGCGTGCAGCAGCAGCGACTCCTCCGGGGGCAGCTCCGACAGCGCTGCGGTCGACCCGGGCGCCAGCTTCAGCTACCAGAGCGCGGAGCCGCAGCGCCCGCTCCAGCCGGCCAACGCCATGGAGAACCAGGGCGGCCGTATCGTCAAGCAGCTCTTCAAGGGCCTCGTCGACTACGACCCCGCGACCGGTGCGCTGCGCAACCAGGTGGCCGACAAGATCGAGACCACCGACGCCAAGAACTACACCGTCACGCTGAAGTCCGGTTGGACCTTCCACGACGGCACCCCGGTCACCGCCAAGTCCTTCGTGAGCTCCTGGAACTGGTCGGCCAACCCGAAGAACAACCAGATCAACTCGGACTGGTTCTCCGACATCGTCGGCTACGACGCGGTCCACCCGGACAAGGACAAGGGTGACCCGACGGCCACCGAGATGTCCGGTCTGAAGGTCGTCGACGACACCCACTTCACGATCGAACTGTCCACCCCGGTCTCGTACTTCACGTACAAGCTCGGCTACTCGGCCTTCTTCCCGCTGCCCGAGGGCTTCTTCACCGACCCGGCCGGCTACGGCCAGAAGCCGGTCGGCAACGGCCCCTACAAGTTCGTCTCGTGGGAGCACAACAAGGCCATCACGCTGGCCGCCTACGACAAGTACACGGGCATCGACAAGCCGAAGAACGGCGGCGTCGTCTTCCGGAACTACACCGCCGGTGAGGCCGCGTACAAGGACCTGATGTCCGACACCCTGGACGTCCTGGACCAGGTCGACTCGACCGACCTGCCGAAGTACAAGGACGACCTGGGCAAGCGCGCGGTCGACCAGCCGCAGGGCGCCATCCAGAACATCTCCTTCGCGCTGTACCAGGGCGACTGGAACGCCCCGGGCAAGGAGAAGGTCCGTCAGGGCCTCTCGATGGCGATCGACCGCGACACCATCACCAAGACCGTGCTGAACGGCAACCGCATCCCCGCCGACTCGTTCGTGGCGCCCGGCGTCATGGGCTACAAGGCCGGCACCTGCGGCGACGCCTGCAAGTTCAACCCGGAGAAGGCCAAGCAGCTCATCACCGAGGGCGGCGGCGTTCCCGGCGGCAAGATCACCATCCTGTACAACTCCGACGGCAGCCACAAGGAGTGGGTGGACGCGGTCTGCAACTCGATCCGCCAGTCGGTCGGCGTCGAGTGCCTCGGTGACCCGAAGCCGGACTTCAAGACCTCGCGTGACCTGGTCACCAGCAAGCAGGTCCAGAGCATGATGCGTACCGGCTGGGTGCAGGACTACCCGCTGAACGCCAACTTCCTGCGCGACGTCTACGGCACCGGTGCCGCGGCCAACGACGGCAGCTACTCCAGCTCCGAGTTCGACAAGCTGTCGAAGGAGGCGGACGCCGCCACCACGGTCGAGAAGACCGCGGAGTACTACCAGCAGGCCGAGGCCGTCCTGGCCAAGGACATGCCGGCCATCCCGCTCTGGTACTACAAGACCAGCTCCGGCTACTCCAAGAACGTCCAGAACGTGAAGTTCAACTCCTTCGGCGACCCGGTCTACACCGACGTCGAGGTCAAGAAGAAGAAGTAATCGGTCGGCACCGCCTGACCCGGTGACAACGGCCGGTGCCCGTCCATCCCCACAAGGGCGAGGACTGGCACCGGCCGTTGGCACGCCGACTTATCTCTTGCCGGGTTGACGGGCCCGGCAGAGTCATACATGGAGGCACGATGGGGCGCTTTGTCGCAAGGCGACTGCTCCAGATGATCCCGGTGTTCCTCGGAACGACCGCACTCATCTTTTTCATGGTGCACTTGTTGCCCGGTGACCCGCTGGCAGCGCTGTGGGGCGACAAGGCGCCGGACCCGGTGCAGCTCGCCGCGCTGAGGCACCAGCAAGGCTTCGACAAGCCGCTGGTCCAGCAGTACCTCGACTACATGGGGAAGCTGTTCACCGGTGACTTCGGCACCGGCCTGGACGGACGCCCGGTGCTCGACAAGATCACCGAGGCGCTGCCGGTCACGGTCCAGCTGGCGCTGTTCGCGTTCGCCATCGAGATCGTGCTCGGCATCGGGATCGGCCTGTACGCCGGTCTGCGCCGCGGCAAGCTCTTCGACAAGGGCGCCCTGGTCATGACCCTGCTGCTGATCTCGATCCCGGTCCCGGTGCTGGGCTTCATCGTTCAGACGGTCTTCGGGCAGAACCTGAAGTGGGTCACCCCGACCGTCCAGGACAGCAACGACATCACCCAGATGGTGCTGCCGGCCGTCGTGCTCGGCTCGCTCTCGCTGGCCTACGTCGCGCGCCTCACCCGCACCTCCATCGCCGAGAACATCAAGGCCGACTACGTCCGCACCGCGGTGGCCAAGGGCCTGCCGCGGCGCAAGGTGATCGGCACCCACCTGCTGCGCAACTCGATGATCCCGGTGGTCACCTTCCTCGGTACCGACCTCGGCGCCCTGATGGGCGGCGCCATCGTCACCGAGGGCATCTTCAACGTCCAGGGTGTGGGCCACGCGCTCTACCAAGCGATCAACATGAAGGAGGGCTCGACGGTCTCCGGCTTCGTGGCCTTCCTGGTGATCGTCTACCTGGCCGCCGGCCTGATCGTCGACCTGCTTTACGCGGTCCTGGACCCGAGGATCCGTTATGCCTGACCTGACCGAGAAGAAGACCGCCGGGAAGATCCCGGCCCAGGGCGGCGCCGCCACCGCGGCCGCCAAGCCCGAGAAGCCCCGCAGCCTCGGCTCCGACGCCTGGCACGACCTGCGGCGCAAGCCGATCTTCGTGATCTCCGCGCTGCTGATCCTGCTGCTGATCGTCATCGCGATCGCGCCCGGTCTGTTCACCTCGGTGGACCCGCGGGCCGGCGACCTGCGCAACCACTACCTGACGAAGCCGAACTACGGCCACCTCTTCCAGGCGGACTGGTTCGGCTACGACCTCCAGGGCCGCAGCATCTACGCCCGCGTCGTCCACGGCGCCCGCGCCTCGATCATCGTCGGCATCTGCGTCACCGCCGGTGTGACCGTCATCGGCGGCCTCACCGGCATGCTGGCCGGCTACTTCGGCGGCTGGGTCGACACGATCATCTCCCGGATCACCGACATCTTCTTCGGCATCCCGCTGCTGCTCGGCTCGCTGGTGGTCCTGAACGCCTTCACCTCGCGCACCGTCTGGAGCGTGGTCTTCGCGCTGGTCGCCCTGGGCTGGACCCAGATGACCCGTGTCATGCGCGGTTCGGTGATCACGGTCAAGCAGGCCGACTTCGTGACGGCCGCCAAGGCGCTCGGCGCCGGCACCTGGCGGATCATGTTCAAGCACATCCTGCCGAACGCGGTCGCCCCGGTGATCGTCGTCGCCACCATCGCGCTCGGCGGCTACATCGCCGCCGAGGCGACGCTGAGCTTCCTCGGCATCGGTCTGCAGGACCCGACCATCTCCTGGGGCATCGACATCTCCTCCGCCCAGAAGGTGATCCGGACGGCGCCGTTCGCGCTGTTCTTCCCCGCCGGAATGCTGAGCCTCACCGTTCTGGCGTTCATCATGCTCGGCGACGCGGTGCGCGACGCCCTCGACCCGAAGCTCCGTTGAGAGAAGAGGTGACGACCCCGATGACCACCGTGATCGAGAACGACCAGAAGAACGACCGTCTCGAAGTTGGCACTCCTCTCCTCGAGGTGAAGGACCTCCACGTGGAGTTCCACACCCGGGACGGTGTCGCCAAGGCCGTGAACGGCGTCAACTACTCCGTCGCGGCCGGCGAGACGCTCGCCGTGCTCGGCGAGTCCGGCTCCGGCAAGTCCGTGACGGCGCAGACCATCATGGGCATCCTGGACATGCCCCCGGGCAAGGTGACCCAGGGCGAGATCCTGTACCGCGGCCAGGACATGCTCACGATGAGCAACGAGGAGCGGCGGCGGATCCGCGGCCAGAAGATCGCGATGATCTTCCAGGACGCGCTGTCCGCGCTGAACCCGGTGCTCTCCGTCGGCTACCAGCTCGGCGAGATGTTCCGCGTGCACCAGGGCGCCTCCCGCAAGGAGGCGAAGGAGAAGGCCATCGAGCTGATGGACCGGGTGCGCATCCCCGCCGCCCGGCAGCGGGTGAACGACTACCCGCACCAGTTCTCCGGCGGTATGCGCCAGCGCATCATGATCGCGATGGCGCTGTCGCTCCAGCCCGACCTGATCATCGCGGACGAGCCCACCACCGCCCTGGACGTGACCGTCCAGGCCCAGGTGATGGACCTGCTGGCCGAGCTGCAGGCCGAGTACAACATGGGCCTGATCCTGATCACCCACGACCTCGGCGTGGTCGCCGACGTCGCGGACAAGATCGCCGTGATGTACGCGGGCCGGATCGTGGAGACCGCCCCGGTGCACGAGCTGTACGCGAACCCCGCGCACCCGTACACCAAGGGCCTGCTCCGCTCCATCCCGCGCCTGGACCAGAAGGGCCAGGAGCTGTACGCGATCAAGGGCCTGCCCCCGAACCTGCTGAAGGTTCCGACCGGCTGCGCGTTCAACCCCCGCTGCGACGTCGCCACCGACCTGTGCCGCACCGAGATCCCGGCGCTGCACCACGTCACGGACAAGGACGGCAAGGAGCTCACCGGCCGCCGCAGCGCGTGCCACCTCTGGAAGGAGACCCTCCATGGCTGAGAACATCCTGGAGGTCAAGGACCTGGTCAAGCACTACCCGCTGAGCCAGGGCATCCTCTTCAAGAAGCAGGTCGGCGCGGTCAAGGCGGTCGACGGCATCTCCTTCGAGCTGAAGAAGGGCGAGACGCTCGGGATCGTCGGCGAGTCCGGCTGTGGCAAGTCCACGCTGGCCAAGGTGCTGATGAACCTGGAGCGGGCCACCTCCGGCCAGGTGCTGTTCAAGGGCGAGGACATCTCCACCCTGCAGGGCGCCGCCCTGAAGGCCGTCCGCCGGAACATCCAGATGGTGTTCCAGGACCCCTACACCTCGCTCAACCCGCGCATGACGGTCGGCGACATCATCGGCGAGCCGTTCGAGATCCACCCCGAGGTGGCGCCCAAGGGCGACCGCCGCAAGGCCGTCCAGGACCTGCTGGACGTCGTGGGTCTGAACCCGGAGTACATCAACCGGTACCCGCACCAGTTCTCCGGCGGCCAGCGCCAGCGCATCGGCATCGCCCGCGGCCTCGCGCTCAAGCCCGAGATCATCATCTGCGACGAGCCGGTCTCCGCGCTGGACGTGTCCGTCCAGGCGCAGGTGATCAACCTGCTGGAGCAGCTGCAGGGCGAGTTCGGCCTCTCCTACATGTTCATCGCGCACGACCTCTCCATCGTCCGGCACATCTCCGACCGCGTCGGCGTGATGTACCTGGGCAAGATGGTCGAGATCGGCTCGGACGAGGAGATCTACGAGAACGCCACCCACCCGTACACCCAGGCGCTGCTCTCCGCGGTGCCGGTGCCGGACCCGACGGCGCGCGAGTCCCGCGAGCGGATCATCCTCACCGGGGACATCCCCTCGCCGGCCAACCCGCCGTCCGGCTGCCGCTTCCGCACCCGCTGCTGGAAGGCGGAGGAGCGGTGCTCCGAGGAGGTCCCGCTGCTCGCGGTCCCCTCGCTGCTGGAGGGCGCGGCCGCCCACGAGTCGGCCTGCCACTTCCCCGAGGTCCGGGAGCAGGCCGCGGCCTGATCCCCCGGTAGTCGCAGGAAGGGCCCGTGGCGTTCGCGCCGCGGGCCCTTCCCGCGTTCCGCCGGTCCCACGCCGCGTCGTCCGGCGCCGCGTCAACTCGGCAGGGGGTCACCGCACCCGTCCGGGTGCACCTGACGCGCGCCGTCGCCGGGGCGCGCTTCTCATGGGGTGTGATGCGAAACACACCCTGAGGAGGGACCTCCATGCCCGTAGCCGCCCGTGCTCGTTGGGTCCTCGCCGTTGCGACCTCCGTGGCCCTGGTGGCCACCGGCTGCAGCAGCAGTAGCGGCGGAGGGGGCAGCGGTTCGTCGGACGCCGGCAAGTCCTTCAGCTACCAGAGCAACGAGCCGCAGAACCCGTTGCAGCCGGCCAACGCGAACGAGGTCGGCGGCGGTCGCATCATCCAGAACCTCTTCAAGGGGCTGGTCGACTACGACCCGAGCAACGCCAAGATCCGGATGCAGGTCGCCGACAAGATCGACACCAGTGACTCGCAGACCTTCGACATCACGCTGAAGGACGGCTGGAAGTTCCACGACGGCACCCCGGTGCACGCCCAGAACTTCGTCGACGCCTGGAACTGGGGCGCCAGCCCGGCCAACAACCAGATCAACAGCTCCTGGTTCTCCGACATCGAGGGCTACCAGGACGTCCACCCGACCTCCGGCCAGCCCACCGCGGACAAGATGTCCGGGCTGACCGTCACCGACGAGCTGCACTTCACCGTCAAGCTGAGCCACAAGGTCTCGTACTTCGAGTACAAGCTCGGCTACATCGCCTTCTCCCCGCTGCCCGAGGGCTTCTTCAAGGACCCGGCCGGGTACGGGCAGAAGCCGGTGGGCAACGGCCCGTACCAGTTCGTCAGCTGGTCGCACAACAACAACGTGGTGACCAAGTCCTTCCCGGACTACCAGGGCGTGGACAAGCCGAAGAACGGCGGCATCGTCTTCAAGATGTACACCACGTCCGAGGCCGCCTACGCGGACCTCCAGTCCAACAACCTGGACGTGATGGACCAGGTGCCGCCGTCCGCGCTGGCCACCTACAAGAGCGACCTCGGGGACCGGGCGGTGGACGCTCCGCAGGGCGCCATCCAGAACATCGGCTTCACGCTCTACCAGGCCGACTGGGCGTCGCCGGACAAGGCGAAGGTGCGCCAGGGCCTGTCGATGGCGATCGACCGCGCCACCATCACCAAGACGGTGCTCCAGGGCTCCCGCAAGCCCGCCACCGCCTGGGTGGCCGAGGGCGTCGAGGGCTACAAGGACGGCGCCTGCGGCGAGTTCTGCACGTTCGACGCGGCCAAGGCCAAGCAGCTGATCCAGGAGGGCGGCGGCGTCCCCGGCAACAAGCTGCTGATCACCTACAACGCGGACGGCGGCCACAAGGAGTGGGTCGACGCGGTCTGCAACTCGATCCGGCAGAACACCGGCGTCGACTGCCTGGGCGACCCGAAGCCCGACTTCAAGACCGCGCGGGCCGCGATCACCGGGCACACCCTCAACGGCGCCTTCCGCACCGGCTGGGTGCAGGACTACCCGCTGAACGCCAACTTCCTGGCCGACGTCTACCGCACCGGTGCCGCGTCCAACGACTTCGGCTACAGCAACCCGCAGTTCGACGACGCGGCCACCAGGGCCGACGAGGCCGCCAGCGTCGCCGACACGGTGACCGGCTACCAGCAGGCCGAGGCGGTGCTGCCGAGCGGGATGCCCGCCATCCCGCTCTGGTACTACCGCACCAACTCGGGCTACTCGACCAAGGTGCAGAACGTGAAGTTCGACTCCTTCGGCAACCCGGCCTGGACCCAGGTCGAGGTCAAGGGCTGAGCCCCGAGCCCTCGCGCCGGCCCCGCCCTCCCCGCACGGAGGGCGGGGCGCGGTCTCTCGGCCGACCGGTCCGGTCGGCCGGGCACCCAGTCGGACACCTAGGAAGGAGGCTCGGATGGGCAGTTACGTGCTGCGTCGGGTGCTGCAGATGATCCCGGTGTTCTTCGGCACCACGCTGCTGATCTTCCTGATGGTCTACACGCTGCCCGGCGACCCGGTGGCGGCGCTGTTCGGGGAGAAGGCCGCCGACCCGGCCGTGGTCGCCAGCATCAAGCACACGTACTACCTGGACCAGCCGCTCTGGAAGCAGTACCTGCACTACATGGGGAACCTCTTCCAGGGGGACTTCGGCACCAGCTTCACCGGCCGTCCGGTCACCGACATCATGGCGGACGCCTTCCCGGTCACCATCCGGCTCGCCCTGATGGCCTTCGTCTTCGAGATGATCGCGGGCCTGGCCCTCGGCCTGGTCTCCGGCCTGCGGCGCGGCAGCGTCGCGGACACCCTGGTGCTGGTCTTCACCCTGGTGGTGATCTCGATCCCGGTCTTCGTGCTGGCCTACATCGCCCAGACGGTGTTCGCCACCAACCTGGGCTGGGTCACCCCGACGGTGCAGGACAGCTACGACCTGACCCAACTGGTGCTGCCGGCCGTCGTCCTGGGTTCGCTCTCGCTCGCGTACGTGGCCCGGCTCACCCGGACGTCGATCGGCGAGAACCTGCGGGCCGACTACATGCGCACCGCGGTCGCCAAGGGCCTGCCCCGGCGCACCATCATCTCCCGCCACCTGCTGCGCAACTCGCTGATCCCGGTGATCACCTTCCTCGGCACCGACCTCGGCGCGCTGATGGGCGGGGCGATCGTCACCGAAGGCGTCTTCAACGTGCAGGGCATCGGCAACGTCCTGTACCGGGCGGTCAACCAGAAGGAGGGCCCCACCGTGGTCGGCATCGTGACCGTCCTGGTGATCATCTACCTGGTCGCCAGCCTGCTCGTCGACCTGCTCTACGCGGTCCTGGACCCGAGGATCCGCTATGCCTGACATCCACGACGAGGACTCGTACGAGCCGCACCCCAAGCCCGGGGTCTCGCGCCTCGACTACGCCGGCGAGCAGGGCATGGCGGTCGAGCAGGAGACGTTAGTCGAACCGGACGTGGTGAAGCGGGAGGAGGCCCGCAGCCTGTGGGCCGACGCCTGGCGGGACCTGCGCCGGCGGCCGATCTTCCTGATCTCGGCGGTGCTGATCGTGCTGCTGGTGGTGATGGCGGTCTTCCCCTGGGCGTTCACCTCCGCGGACCCGCGCAAGGCCGACCTGGTGAACGACTACCTCAGGCGGCCGAACTGGGGCGACGTCTTCGGGGCCGGCTGGTTCGGGTACGACGCCCAGGGCCGGTCCATCTACGCCCGGGTGGTGTACGGCGCCCGCGCCTCGATCACCGTCGGCATCTTCGTGACCGCCGCCGTCACCCTGCTCGGCGGGCTGACCGGGATGGTGGCCGGCTTCTTCGGCGGCTGGGTCGACGCGCTGCTCTCCCGGATCACCGACATCTTCTTCGGCATCCCGCTGCTGCTCGGCGCGCTGGTGCTGCTGAACGCCTTCGCCACCCGCACGGTGTGGAGCGTGGTCATCGCGCTGGGCGTGCTCGGCTGGACCCAGATCGCCCGCGTGATGCGCGGGGCGGTGCTGACCGTCAAGCAGGCCGACTACGTGGTGGCCGGCCGGGCGCTCGGCGCCGGGACGGGCCGGCTGATGTTCCGGCACATCCTGCCGAACGCGATCGCCCCGGTGATCGTGGTGGCGACGATCGCGCTCGGCGGTTACATCGCCACCGAGGCGACGCTGAGCTTCCTCGGCATCGGTCTGCAGGACCCGACCATCTCCTGGGGCATCGACATCTCCTCCGCCCAGAAGGTGATCCGGACGGCGCCGTACGTGCTGTTCTTCCCGGCCGCGGCGCTCTCGATCACCGTGCTGGCCTTCATCATGCTGGGCGACGCGGTGCGCGACGCCCTCGATCCGAAGCTTCGCTGAGCGAGGGGAGCGCATCGTGAGTACAGCGGTGGACACCGCCGGGCACGAGCGGAAGGCGCCGTACCAGGGGCCGCTGCTCGACGTCCGGGACCTGCACGTGGAGTTCCACACCCGGGACGGGGTCGCCAAGGCGGTGAACGGGGTGAGCTACTCCGTCGCGGCGGGGGAGACGCTGGCGGTGCTGGGGGAGTCCGGCTCGGGCAAGTCGGTGACGGCGCAGGCGGTCATGGGCATCCTGGACATGCCGCCGGCCCGGATCCCGCGCGGCGAGATCCTCTACCGGGGCCAGGACATGCTCAGGATGGGCAAGGAGGAGCGGCGGCGGATCCGCGGCCAGAAGATCGCGATGATCTTCCAGGACGCGCTGTCGGCGCTGAACCCGGTGCTCAGCGTGGGCTACCAGCTCGGCGAGATGTTCCGGGCGCACCGGGGGGTGTCCCGCAAGGAGGCGCGGGACAAGGCCGTCGAGCTGATGGACCGGGTGCGCATCCCGGCCGCCAAGGAGCGGGTGAACGACTATCCGCACCAGTTCTCCGGGGGCATGCGGCAGCGGATCATGATCGCGATGGCGCTGGCGCTGGAGCCGGACCTGATCATCGCGGACGAGCCGACCACGGCACTGGACGTGACGGTACAGGCGCAGGTGATGGACCTGCTCGCCGAGCTGCAGGCCGAGTACAACATGGGCCTGATCCTGATCACCCACGACCTCGGTGTGGTCGCCGACGTCGCGGACAAGATCGCGGTGATGTACGCGGGCCGGATCGTGGAGACCGCCCCGGTGCACGAGCTGTACGCCCGGCCCGCGCACCCGTACACCCGGGGCCTGCTGGACTCGATCCCCCGGCTCGACCAGAAGGGCCAGGAGCTCTACGCGATCAAGGGCCTGCCGCCCAACCTGCTGCGCATCCCCCCGGGCTGCGCCTTCAACCCGCGCTGCCCGCGCGCCCAGGACGTCTGCCGGGCCGAGGTGCCGGAGCTGTTCCCGGTCGCCGAGGAGGACGGGACGCCGTTGGAGGGGCGCGGCAGCGCCTGCTTCTTCTGGAAGGAGACCCTCCATGACCGTTAACGGGTCCAGCGCACTGGGCGCGGTGGTGCCGGAGGAGGTCGCCCTCGCGCGGGAGGTGCCGCGCGGCGAGCCGATCCTCGAAGTCCGGGACCTGGTCAAGCACTTCCCGCTCACCAAGGGCATCATCCTCCGGCGGCAGGTCGGGGCGGTGAAGGCGGTCGACGGGGTCACCTTCGACCTGATGCACGGTGAGACGCTCGGCATCGTCGGCGAGTCCGGCTGCGGGAAGTCCACGCTGGCCAAGGTGCTGATGAACCTGGAGCCGGCCACCTCGGGATCGGTCCGCTACAAGGGGGAGGAGATCTCCCGGCTCTCCGGGGCGGGGCTGAAGGCCGTCCGGCGGAACATCCAGATGGTGTTCCAGGACCCGTACACCTCGCTCAACCCGCGCATGACGGTCGGCGACATCATCGGCGAACCGTTCGAGATCCACCCCGAGGTGGCGCCCAAGGGGGACCGCCGCAAGGCCGTCCAGGACCTGCTGGACGTGGTCGGGCTCAACCCCGAGTACATCAACCGCTACCCGCACCAGTTCTCCGGCGGGCAGCGTCAACGCATCGGCATCGCCCGGGGGTTGGCGCTCAAGCCGGAGGTCATCATCTGCGACGAGCCAGTGTCCGCGCTGGACGTCTCGGTGCAGGCGCAGGTGATCAACCTGCTGGAGCAGCTGCAGGGCGACTTCAACCTGTCGTACATGTTCATCGCGCACGACCTCTCCATCGTCCGGCACATCTCCGACCGGGTCGGGGTGATGTACCTGGGGAAGATGGTCGAGATCGGCAGCGACGCGGAGATCTACGACCACGCCACCCACCCGTACACCCAGGCGCTGCTCTCGGCGGTGCCGGTGCCGGACCCGACGGCGCGCGAGACGCGGGACCGGATCGTGCTCACCGGCGACGTGCCCTCGCCGGCCAACCCGCCGTCCGGCTGCCGCTTCCGCACCCGCTGCTGGAAGGCGCAGCAGCGGTGCGAGGTCGAGGAGCCGCTGCTGGTCGCGCCGTCCTGGCTGGGCGACGCGGCGCGGCACGACTCGGCGTGCCACTTCGCCGCGGAGCGGGGTGCCGAGCGGGAGACCGGCTGACACCGGCCCCCTACCAGGGCGCGTCCTCGCAGGTGGGGGCGCGCCCTTTCCCGTGACGGAAAAGAGATCTGCCGCGGGCTCGCCAAGTACCCTCCCTTCCCTGATAGTTGCTCTGCGCCCAGCGGTGGGTGCCGCGGTGCTGAGGAGGGCGGCTCTGATGGACGCGGTGGAGGTGATCGGCGGTGGCCGGGGGAGCGTGGAGCCCGGAACGCCGCTGCTGGAGGTCGACGACCTGCACGTGGAGTTCCACACCCGGGACGGGGTCGCCCGGGCGGTGAACGGGGTGAGCTACTCCGTCGCGGCGGGGGAGACACTGGCGGTGCTGGGGGAGTCCGGCTCGGGCAAGTCGGTGACGGCGCAGGCGGTCATGGGCATCCTGGACATGCCGCCGGGGCGGATCACCGCGGGGCGGATCCTGTTCCGCGGCGAGGACCTGCTGACCATGGGCACGGCCGCCCGGCGGTCCATCCGGGGCGGGCACATCGCGATGATCTTCCAGGACGCGCTGTCGGCGCTGAACCCGGTGCTCAGCGTGGGCTACCAGCTCGGCGAGATGTTCCGGGCGCACCGGGGGGTGTCCCGCAAGGAGGCGAAGGAGAAGGCCGTCGAGCTGATGGACCGGGTGCGCATCCCGGCCGCCAGGCAGCGCGTCGGGGACTTCCCGCACCAGTTCTCCGGCGGGATGCGGCAGCGGATCATGATCGCGATGGCGCTGGCGCTGGAGCCGGACCTGATCATCGCGGACGAGCCGACCACGGCGCTGGACGTGACGGTGCAGGCGCAGGTGATGGACCTGCTCGCCGAGCTGCAGGCCGAGTACAACATGGGGCTGATCCTGATCACCCACGACCTCGGTGTGGTCGCCGACGTCGCGGACAAGATCGCCGTGATGTACGCGGGCCGGATCGTGGAGACCGCCCCCGTAAGGGAGTTGTACGCCCGGCCCGCGCACCCGTACACCCGGGGCCTGCTGGACTCGATCCCCCGGCTCGACCAGAAGGGCCAGAACCTGCACGCCATCAAGGGCCTGCCGCCGAGCCTGCTGAGCCTGCCGGAGGGCTGCGCGTTCAACCCGCGCTGCGACCGGGCGCAGGACCGCTGCCGCACCGAACTCCCGGCGCTGACACCGGTCGCCAGCGAGTACGGGACGGAGCTGGCGGGCCGCCGCAGCGCCTGCCACTACTGGCGCGAGACGCTGCACGGCTGAGCCCGTCCACCCGCTACTTCACGAAGCCGACGTTCTCCCAGACGATGTCGGACAGGCCCTGCGCGCCGATGTTGGCGAGGTCGGCGCGGGCCCCGTACAGCTGTGGGCGCTGGTAGAGCGGCAGGACGCCGGCCACCTTCCAGAGCTCGCCGTCGGCCTGGTTGATCGCCTCGGAGGCGGTGCCCGCGTCGGCCGCGGCGGCGGCCCGGTCGAGCGCGGCGTCCACCGCCGGGCTGCCCGCGCCGACGTGGTTGGTGCCGCCGCTCTGGACGAAGTTGGCGCGGTTGCCGCTGGCCGGGAAGGGGGTGCCGATCAGCGAGTAGGCGGCGATGTCGAAGTCGTCGCGGTTGACGTACCGGTCGAAGAACTCGTTGGCGGGGGCGGTCACCGTGGTCACCTTGATGCCGACGTCCTTGAGCATGGCGGTGGCGTTGGCGGCCTCGCTCTGGGCCGGGGTGACGCCGGCCGGGACGACCATCCGCAGGTTCAGCTCGCGGCCGTCCTTCTTCCGTACGTCGCCGTCCAGCTTCCAGCCGGCCGCGTCCAGCTTGCGGGCGGCCTCGGCGGGGTCGTAGCGGGCCAGGCCCAGGGAGTTGTCGCGGTAGCCGTTCTGGTTGGTGACCAGCAGGTGGTTGTTGAGCGGGACGGCGGGCCAGTCCAGGCCGTTGAGGTCGGCGCGGATCACCACGTCCCGGTTGATCGCCTGGAAGACGGCCTGGCGCACGGTCGCGTCGCTGAGCGCCGGGGTGCGGGCGTTCAGGGTGAGCTGGCGGAAGTCCGGGCCGCCGGCCCGGCGCACCACGGCGCCCTTGGTGTTCCTGATGACCTGGTAACCGGCCACGTCCGGGCCGTTGTTGACGAGGTCGATCCGGCCCTGGGCGAAGGCGGCGGGCATCGCGTCGGGCAGCATCGCGTGGAAGACGATCCGGTCCAGCACGGGCTTGTCGCCCCACCAGGAGGGGTCGGCGACCAGCGTGACGGTCTGGGTGGCGCGGTCCAGCTGCTCGACCTTGAACGGGCCGGCGCTGACCGGGAACCCGTCCAGGTAGGAGCTGTTGAACAGCTCCGGGGTGGAGACCCTACTGGCCGGCAGCAGCGGGGCGTTGCCGGCGCTGTTGAACATCGACTGCCACTCGGAGAACGGGCGGTCGAAGGTCATCACGGCCTGGTAGTCGTCCTTGCCGCGCTCGACCGCCGAGACCAGCTCGAAGCCGGTGCTGCTGGAGGCCTTGTAGGCCGGGTCCTTCCCGTTCAGGGCACGCCAGTTGGCCTCGATGTCGCGCCAGGTGATCGGGGTGCCGTCGGACCAGTGGGCCTTCGGGTTGAGCGTCCAGGTGACCACCTGCCGGCCGTCCCTGAGCTCCGCGTGCGCCTCCTGCAGGTAGGCGGGGTTGGGCGTCTGGGTGCCGGCGGCGTCCGAGCGGAAGAAGGTCGGCAGCAGCGGCTTGCTGACCATGACGGTCGAGGACTCGCTGCCGTCGGCGTGGATCGGCGACCACTGGCGGGAGAACTGGGCGATCGCCAGGTTCAGGGTGCCGCCCTGGCGCAGTCGGGCCCGGTCGTGCGGGTTGATGTCGATCGCGGTCAGCTTGGGCGCTGTGGTGCCGGAGGGCAGCGCGTCGCCGCCGCCCTGGCCGGCGGTGCAGGAGCAGAGCGCCAGCGAGAGCGTGAGGGCGGTGAGACCGGCGAGCAGGGCCGTCCCGTGGCGCTGGAGGCGGCGGTGCATCGGCGTGCTCCCGGGGTGGATGTGGCGGATGGTGTGGCGTCACATCTTGCTGACCGGGAGGGGGCGTTGTCGAGGGGCGGGCCCGGATGCGGGCCCGCCCCCCGTGGGCGCGGGTTCGTCGGGAGCGGACGCGCCCGACCGTGCGGGTGTCCGACCGCGGACGGGTCAGACCACGAACTTGAAGGTGCGGTCCTTGTCGCCGGTCTTGTCGAACACCGAGGTGATGCCGTCCGCGACGTCCTGCGGGGTGATCGCGGCGACCTGGCCGTTCTTCTTGACCTTCACCTTGTCGAACGCGGTGCCCAGCTGGGCGGCGAGCGCGTCGAGGTCCCACTTGGGCACGATCTTGCCGGAGGCGTCCGGGACGAGCGTGAGCGCCTTGGCCGCGGTCTTGGGGCCGAAGTCCCAGGTCTTCGCGCCGGCCACGACGTGCACCTTGCCCGCGGCGATCTGCTTGCCGAGGCTGTCGGCGGCGGCCTGGAGGGCCTGGGTGGAGATCTTCGGCTGGGCGGCCGTGACGGCGAGGGCGATCGGCTGGTCGGGCTTGCCGTCGGCGCGGTCACGGTAGGCCTGCTCGATCGCCTCCAGGGCGCTCGCCGACTCCACCGCCTGCCCGGCCCGGCCGGGCACGACGATCGGCTCGCCGTTGACGTCGCCGAACTTGATGTAGCCCTCCTGGAGGCCCTGGCCGGAGCCGGCCGCGAGGGTGTCCAGGGCGGCCCGGAGCTTGGCCTTGTCGACCTTGACCTCCGGGGCGACGGCCTTGGTGCCGCCCTGGAGCGACTTGATGACGTCGACCGGGTTGTAGCTGTGCTGGGCCAGGCCGTCCACGGTGGCGGTGGTGTCGAAGCTCAGCCCGGCGACCGCCGGGTCGAGGTCCACGGCCTGGTCGCCGATCTTCAGCTTGAGCGGCTGCTGGCCGGCCTTGCCGACCGACTCGTCCAGCTGGTGGATCGCCTGGTCGCGGCTGCTGCCGCCGATCTCGGCGCCGAGCACCACGGTGCCCTTGGGGACGTCGGACTGGTTGAGCATCAGGCCGGTGCCGTACGCGGCCGCGCCGAGGAACAGCACCGCGACGCCGCCGTAGACGCCCAGCTTGACCAGCTTCTTGCCGGCTCCGCCGCGCTTGGCCTTGGCGGGGGCGGCGGGCTCGGCCTTCGCCTTGGCGGGGGCCGGCGCGGGGGCGGCCTTGTCGCCCTTGGCGTCCTTGGTGCCCTTTCCACCCTTGCCGCCCTTGCCCTTGCCGCCCTTGGTGTCCGTGGCGGCCTCGGGCCGGGGGCCGGGGGCCGGGGCCGGCAGCGGGGTGACCGCGGTGGCCTCCGGGCCGCCGGGCTGCGGGGCGCCGCCGGGAGCGCCCGGGAAGAGGGCGCCGGGGCCCGCCGGGGTGGCGGGGGCGTCCTGGCCGGGAGCGGTCGGGCGCTGGGCGGCGAACGGGTCGGTGCCGGTCGGGGCCGAGGCGAACAGGCCCGGCTGCGGACGGCCGTCGGCGCCGTGCGGGGCGCCGTTCCGGGGCAGGCCGGGTATCGCGGCGGGCGGCGGGGTGGTGTCGCGGATCGGCGCGAAGCCGTCGACCGAGGTGTCCTCCGGGCCCGGCTCGCCGGCCGGTCCGGCCTGCGGGTGCGGTGCGGGGGCCGGGTGGCCGTTCGCCTGGAAGTCGTTGCGCGGACCGGACTGGCGCGGGCCGCCCGCCCGGTCGTCGAGCTGCTGCCCGCCCGGCTGCTGACGGTTCCGCTGGCCGCCGCCCCGCCGGGGGAGGCCGCCCTGCTGGCCGGCGTCGGGGACGGAGGTGCCGAACGGGTCGGCGACCGGTGCGACGAACGGGTCGGCGACCGGGGCGAAGGGATCGGCGACCGGCGTGAAGGGGGCGGCGGCCTCGTACACGCCGGGCTCCTCCACCGGGGCCTCGGCCTGGAACGGCGCGGCGGGCGCGGCCGGGCGCGGCTGCTTGCCCTGGGCGGGCACCGGGCGGCCGTTCGGGGCGCCGTTGGCGCGGGCGGCCTGGCCCGCGGCCGGGTGGGCACCCTGCGGGCGCGGCTCGGCGACGGCGCCCGGCACGGCCAGGGCCTCCGCCGCTCCGCCGGCACCGGCCGGCACGGCCGCGGGCACGGCGGCCGGGGCGGGCTCAGCGACCGGGGCCTTCTTCTGACGCGGCCGGAACCAGGCGCCGGTGGACTCCGACTCGGAGGTGGCCGGCGGGATCGGCGGGATCTGCCACTCCGGCGGCAGGTTCGGCGGGGCGGCCTGGCGGCCGCCGTCCTCCATCACACCGAGGACGGGCGAGGTCGGCGCGGACCGGTGCCGCGGGCCGCCCGGTTCGGCGGCGGCCGCCGCCGGGGCGTCATCGCCGGGGCCGTCCTCGTTCTTGACGGCGCTGCGGACGACGACCGGCGGGATCGGACGCGAGCCGGGGATGTTGATCCGGACCCGGGTGGTCAGGGTGGTCTCGGTCTTCGGACCGTCGTCCTCGCCGCCCGACGCGGCGCCCGGTCCGGCGTCCGCCCGGTCGCCGCCGGGGAGCCCCGGTGTGCCGTAGGGCGGGGTGCCCGACGGGTAGGCGTCCGGACCCGTGCGCCGGGGCGTCGGGTGGGCGTTGTCAGATTCGCGGCTGCTCAATGCTGCTCTGCTCCGGGTTCGCGGGCGGGCCGTGCGGCGCGACCGCGGTTCGTGGTCGCCGGGCCTTGACGGGGGCGGGCGGCGGTCGGGTACGGCGTTCTGCGGGACCACCATACTGGGAAGAACAGAGCGGCGAACGGCTTCGGACAGATCCTGATACGTCCGGTTCCTCCGGTATGAGAGTAAGGCCGTACGCTCCTGACTGCGCGTCGTACGCGGTACGGTACGCCGTGCACGACCGGGGTCAGCGCGGGGGGCCGGGCACCCCGGGGAACCAGCTGGTGCGGGTGGGCAGGGTGGCGCAGATCACGCCCAGCACCGAGCCGGCGAACAGCCAGGCCAGCGAGGTGGCGTTGGACCACAGCACGTTGTCGCCCTCGGGCCGGGGCACCATCAGCAGCAGCATCGCCAGGAACCAGCCGGCCGCGGGCGCGCCCGCGCCGAGCCGGGTGCCGGTGACCCGCAGACCGGCGTAGAAGGTGGCGGCGGTCGCGGCGAGCGCCAACAGGACCCCCACCGGCGGCCACAGGGCCTGCACAAAGGATCCGCAGACCGACACCGCGACGCCCAGCAGGAAGAACAGGGCGTAGGCGGCGATCCGGGCGGCGCGCGGGGGCTGGGGCTCGGCCAGCCGCTCCTCGCGGGTGCCGAGCACGGCGGCGGCGAGCGGGCGGCGGGTCGGCCGGGCGGCGGGCTTGCTCATCGGGTGCCCTCCTCGGCGGGCGCGGCGTCGGGCGCGAGGCCGGCGAACAGGTCGTCCTCCGGCTCGCCCGGCCCGGCCTGGCCGCGCACCAACTGGTAGTACTCGGTGGTGAACAGCGGCTGGGCCAGGTCGTTGGAGAGCGCGAAGAAGGCGCCGTCCACGGTGATCTGGGTGGCGTGGGCGGTCATCGCGGCGGTCTTGCGCCCCGCCTGCGCGGCGCCGTCCAGCACGGTGGTGACCACCCCGTCGTCGACCACGCCGGGGACGTCGGCGGGCTGCGCGACACCCGGGAAGGACGCCTTGGCGGCGGCCTCGGCGAGCCCGGCCTCGATCACCGAGCAGGGCATCCGGTTCCAGTACACCTTGGCGATCCGCCAGGCCGGGCCCAGCTCCGGCCGGTGCGCCGGGTCGGCGGCCAGCTCGTACGCGCGCATCGCGACCCGGTGCGCCTGGATGTGGTCCGGGTGCCCGTAGCCGCCGTCCGGGTCGTACGTGACCAGCACCTGCGGGCGCACCTCGCGGACCACCGCGACCAGGTGGCCGGCCGCCTCGTCGACGTCCGCCTGCCAGAAGCAGCCGGGCACGTCGTTCTCGGGCACGCCCATCATCCCGGAGTCGCGGTAGCGCCCCGGGCCGCCGAGGAAGCGGAAGTCGGACACGCCGAGGGCGCTCATCGCCTCGGTCAGCTCGCCGATCCGGTACGCGCCGAGGGTGTCGTCCCGATCGGCCGTCAGGTGGGCCAGCTCCGGGGGGATCACCTCGCCGCCCTCGCCGAGGGTGCAGGTCACCAGCGTGACCCGGGCGCCCTCGGCGGCGTACCGGGCCATGGTGGCCCCGTTGCCGATCGACTCGTCGTCGGGGTGCGCGTGGACCAGGAGGAGGCGGCGGCCGGTAGTCGCGGTCATGGGAGGAAGCCTAACCACCGGCCGGTGGGGGTCAGAGCCTCAGGCCGTTGATCATTCCGGCGAGGTTGCTGGTGACCTGGCTGATCGACGGGGCGATCGAGCTGGAGGCCAGGTAGAAGCCGAGCAGCGCGCAGACGATCGCGTGCGCCAGCTTCAGGCCGGACCGGCGGATCAGGATCACCACGATGACCAGCATCAGCACGGCGGCGGAGATGTTCATGGCCATGTCGGCTCACACCCCTTCTCGGGCACGCCGCCTCCGGGGAGGCGGCGAGGGACGGTGCGGGACTGGGGGCTGCGGGCGACCGCGGTCCGGGACGGGGCCGGACGGCCGCTCGCGCGACAAGTCATACCCGATGGGTAAGGGTGGCATTACCCTCGGTGAGGCCACGCGCGCCGGGGCATCGTGGCATCCGAGGGGCGCATGGGCCGGTCGGAGGCGGTTTGGACCCCTTTGGGGCGTACTTGCCGACGATGCTCCGAACGAGTGATCAGTGCACGCCCGGGGGTGGTGGTCCGGCGTCATAAGGTCTGGTGCCATGACCTCCCACACCCCTGCCGACACCTTCCCACGGCAGTACGCGCGGACCCTGCGCTACACCGTCGGCGCGCCCCGCTCCTTCTCCGTCGCGCCCGACGGCTCGCGGGTCGTCTTCCTCCGCTCCGGCTCGGGTCGCGACCGGGCCAACCTGCTCTGGACCCTCGACACCGCCACCGGCGAGGAGCGGGTCGCCGCCGACCCGGCCGCGCTGCTCGGCGGCGGCGGGGAGGACCTGTCGCCGGCCGAGAAGGCCCGCCGCGAGCGCAGCCGCGAGGGCTCGGCCGGCATCGTCGGCTACGCCCTGGACGCGGCCGGCGCGCTGGCCGCCTTCGCCCTCTCCGGCCGGCTGTTCACCGCCGACCTCGGCACCGGCGCCACCGCCGAACTGCCCGCCGAGGGCCCGCTGCTGGACCCGCGCCCGGCTCCGGACGGCGCCCACGTCGCGTACGCCAACGCCGCCGGCGAGCTGCGGCTGACCCGCACCGACGGCGGCGGCGACCGGGTGCTGGCCGAGCCGGACGGCCCGAACGTCACCTGGGGCCAGGCCGAGTTCATCGCCCAGGAGGAGATGGACCGCGACCGCGGCTTCTGGTGGTCCCCGGACAGCGACCGGCTGCTGGTCGAGCGCGCCGACGACAGCCCGGTGCGCCGCTGGTGGATCGCCGACCCGGCGAACCCGGACCGCGAGCCCGCCGAGGTCGCCTACCCGGCGGCCGGTGGCGCCAACGCGGAGGTCGGGCTCTGGCTGCTCGACCTGCACGGCGGGCGCACCGAGGTGGTCTGGGACCGCGAGGCCTACCCGTACCTGGGCCGGGTGCACTGGTCGAAGGGCGGCGTGCCGCTGCTCCTGGTCCAGACCCGCGACCAGCGCGGCCAGCGGATCCTCGGCCTGGACACGGCCACCGGCGCCACCGAGGTGCTGCACGAGGAGAAGGACGGCGCCTGGCTGGAGCTGTTCCAGGGCGCACCGGCCTGGACCCCGGACGGCAAGCTGGTCCGGATCTCCGACGAGGGGGGAGTGCGGGCGCTGGTGATCGGCGACCGCGCCGTGACCGGGGCCGACCTGCACGTCCGCTCGGTCGTCGCGGTCACCGAGCGGGAGGTGTTCTTCAGCGCCGCCGGCGGCGCCGAGGAGACCGACCCCGAGCCGGGCTGGATCGGCGTCGGCCGGATCAGCCACGACGGCACGCGGCTGGGCTGGGAGTCCGCCAACGGCCGGCCGTTCACCTCCGTCACCAGCGCGGTGCACGGCGGCGGGATCACCGTCCGGGCCACCGCCGAGCCCGACCTGCCCGGCACCCTGGTCACCGTCGCCCGGGACCTGCCCGAGGGCCTGGCGGTCGACGACGTCGCCACCATCGCCTCGTACGCCGAGACCCCGGCCATCACCGCCCGCCCGGTCTTCCGCTTCGCCGGCGAGCGCCGCATCCCGTCCGCCGTCTTCCTGCCCACCGGCTACGACCGCGAGCGGGACGGCCTGCTGCCCGTCCTGATGGACCCGTACGGCGGCCCGCACGGCCAGCGCGTCCTCCAGGCGCACAACCCGCACCTCAACTCGCAGTGGTTCGCCGACCAGGGCTTCGCGGTGGTGGTCGCCGACGGGCGCGGCACCCCCGGGCGCGGGCCGGCCTGGGAGAAGTCGATCGCCTTCGACTTCGCCGGGGCCACCCTGGACGACCAGGTGGAGGCGCTGCGGGCGCTCGCCGAGGAGTTCCCGCTGGACCTCGACCGGGTCGCCGTCCGCGGCTGGTCGTACGGCGGCTACCTCTCCGCGCTCGCCGTGCTGCGCCGCCCGGACGTCTTCCACGCGGCGGTGGCCGGGGCGCCGGTGACCGACTGGGAGCTGTACGACACCCACTACACCGAGCGCTACCTGGGCGACCCGGCCGAGCGGCCCGAGGTGTACGCCGCCAACTCGCTGAGCGGGTACGCGGCCGGGCTGGAGCGCCCGCTGATGATCATCCACGGGCTGGCGGACGACAACGTGGTGGCCGCGCACACCCTGCGGCTGTCCTCGGCGCTGCTCGCCGCCGGGCGTCCGCACACCGTGCTGCCGCTGTCCGGCGTCACCCACATGACCCCGCAGGAGGAGGTCGCGGAGAACCTGCTGCTGCTCCAGGTCGACTTCGTGAAGCGCTCGCTGGGCGTGTGACACCCGTCTGACCAGCGCTTTCGGCGGCCGGTGCCCCTGACGGGGGTACCGGCCGCCGGCATGACATCCGTCATGCCGAAGGCACGACGGCGGACACTGCCGCCGCCACCCGCCCGCGCGGGACTCTGAGGTGGTGCGAACAGCACCGGTCGTGACACCACGAGCGTGACACCCTCAGGGAAGAGGAGCCGGGCAATGGTTACCGAGGTGGCCGCCTTCCGCGGCGTGGGCAAGAGCTACGGGCGGGTGCGCGCCGTGGACGGACTGGACCTCGTGCTCCGACCGGGCGAGACCGTCGCCCTGCTCGGGCCGAACGGCGCCGGGAAGTCCACCAGCCTGGACCTGCTGCTCGGCCTGCGCGAGCCCGACCGGGGCAGCGTGACCCTGTTCGGCGGCGCCCCGCGGGCGGCGATCGAGGACGGCCGGGTCGGCGCGATGCTGCAGAGCGGCGGGCTGATGTCCGACGTCAAGGTGCGCGAGCTGGTGCAGCTCGCCTGCGACGTGCACCCGCGCGGCCGGTCGGTCACGGAGGTGCTGACCGACGCCGGGATCACCGAGTTCGCGGAGCGCCGGGTCGACAAGCTGTCCGGCGGCCAGGAGCAGCGGGTCCGCTTCGCCCTGGCCATCGCGGGCGACAACGACCTGATCGTGCTGGACGAGCCCACCACCGGCATGGACGTCAGCGTGCGGCAGTCGTTCTGGGCGAGCATGCGCGCCCAGGCCGACGCCGGGCGCACGGTGCTGTTCGCCACCCACTACCTGGAGGAGGCCGACTCGATCGCCGACCGCGTCCTGGTGCTGCACCGCGGCCGGCTGATCGCCGACGGCAGCTCGGCGGAGATCAAGGCGCGGGCCGGCGCCCGCCGGATCGCCTTCGAACTCCACGACGCGGACGGCGGGTTCGAGGAGTCCGTGCTGCGCACCCTGCCCGGCGTGCAGTCGCTGGACGTCACCGCGCGGGTCCCGGGGGTGCGGACGGTGCGGATCCGGACCGCGGACGCCGACGCCACCGCGGCCGGGATCTACCGGGCGGGGCTGTACCCGCGCGGGCTGGAGGTGGCCGGCGTGGGCCTGGAGCAGGCCTTCCTGACCATCACCGGCGAACTGGACCGCCAGGACGGCGCCCGGCGCGCCGACGAGCAGAGCACCGACGAGCGGAGCACCGACAAGGAGAGCGTGCGATGACCACCCTGATCAAGCTGGAGATCCTGCGGACCCTGCGCAACCGGCGCTACCTGCTCTTCACCATCGCCTACCCGGCGCTGATGTACTTCTTCTTCATCAACGCCTACGGCTCCACCCAGCTGGCCGGCGGCCTGCCGGTGAAGACCTACTTCATGGTCTCGATGGCCACCTTCGGCGCCGTCGGCGCGGTGCTGACCGGCAGCGCGCAGCGGATCTCGCTGGAGCGCAAGAGCGGCTGGGTGCGCCAGCTGCGGCTGACCGCGCTGCCCGGCCGGGCGTACACCGTCGGCAAGATCGCGGCGACGGCGGTCACCACGCTGCCGGCGATCCTGGTGGTCTTCGCGGTCGGCGCGAGCCAGGGGGTCTCGCTGACCGTGCCGCAGTGGGCCGGACTGACGGCCGCGCTCTGGCTGGGCAGCTTCGTCTTCGCCGCGCTCGGGGTGGCGCTCGGGTACGCGGCCGCGCCGGACGCGGTGCAGCCGATCGTGATGATCACCTACATGGCGATGGCCCTGCTCGGCGGCACCTGGTTCCCGGTGAGCGGCTCGCTGGAGAAGTTCGCCCGGTTCAACCCGGTGTACCTGTACAACCAACTGGCCGGCTTCACCCGGCCCGGGCACTCCCTGGACACCGTCGCGGTCGCCGGGCTGGCCGGCTTCCTCGTGGTGTTCGCCGCCGCCGCGGCGGCGCTGTACCGCCGCGACACCCGCCAGGCATGATGACCGGCATGAGTGACGCGCGCCGGACCCACCGCACCGACGAACCGCCGGAGGCGGGAGCGGCGCGCGCCTCCTTCATGAACGTGCCCGGCTCCCCGGTGGAGACCAGGCGGCAGCTGCTGGTCAAGGTCGCCTGGATGCTGCTGTGGATGCTCTACCTGGCCTACCCGGCCGGCGACCTGCTGAGCGGCGCCCACACCACGGCCGGGACGGTGCTCGGCTGGTGCTGCCTGGCCGGGTTCGTGGGCGCCTACGTGCTGCTGGTGATCTTCCGCTCGCAGGCCGGGATGCGGCCGCGGGCCTGCCTGGCGATCGTCACGACGATGGTCGCGCTGGCCGTCGCCACCTCGGTCGTCCTCGGCTCCGCCTTCCTGACGCTGTTCATCTACGCCTCGGTGTGCGTCGCCATCATCACGCCGGCCCGGTACGCGCTGCGGGTGCTGATCGCCATGGCCGTGCTCACCGCCGTGGTCGGGGCGGCGATCGGGGCGGGCAACGACAACATCACCACCTTCGCGCTCAGCGCCTTCCTCTCCGGCGTCGCGATGACCGGGCTGCAGCGGCTGGTCGCCACCATGAAGGAGCTGCGCGAGGCCCGGGCCGCCGTCGCGCACCTGGCCGCCTCCGAGGAGCGGCTGCGGATGGCCCGCGACCTGCACGACCTGCTCGGGCACTCGCTGTCGCTGATCACCCTGAAGAGCGAGCTGGCCGGGCGGTTCATGGACGCGGGCAAGGACGAGGCGGCGCGGGCGCAGGTCGCCGACATCGAGCAGGTCGCCCGGCAGTCGCTGATCGACGTCCGGGAGGCGGTGACCGGCTTCCGCCGGCCGACCCTGCCGGTCGAACTGGCCGCCGCCCGTACCGCGCTGGCCGCCGCGCAGGTCCGGCTGGAGGCCGCGCCGGAGCTGGTGGACGCCTGGCCGTCGCTGGCCGAGGAGGAGACGGGCGCGCTGGCCTGGGCGCTGCGCGAGGCCGTGACCAACGTCGTCCGGCACGGCGAGGGCGCCACCGTCTGCACGGTCACGGCGGACGAGAGCTGGGAGGCGAGCGGCGAGCGCTACGCCGTCCTGGAGATCGTCGACAACGGGCGCGGGCCGGGCAAGTCCCAGCCGGGCAACGGGCTGTCCGGGCTGGAGGAGCGGCTGGCGCTGGTCGGCGGGCGGCTGGAGACCGGGCCGGGGGAGCGCGGGCGGGGCTTCCGGCTGCGGGCCTCGGTGCCGCTGCGGACGGCGCCCACTGCGGCGCCGGCGCCCGTGTCGAAGCCTCTTTAGGGCTGCCGCGCAGGCCCTCAGGCCAGGGGGAGCTCCAGCACGAAGCGGGCGCCGCGCGGGGCGTGGGCGACCCGCAGGGTGCCGCCGTGCCGCGTGGCGATGTCCGCGGCGATGGCCAGGCCCAGGCCGCTGCCGCCGGAGTCCCGGCTGCGGGCCTCGTCGAGCCGGGTGAACGGCTCGAAGATCCGCTCGCGGTCCTCCGGCGGCACGCCCGGGCCGTCGTCCCGGACCTCCAGGACGCAGCCGTGCGCGGTCCGCCGCGCGGACAGCACCACCTCGGCGGACGCGTGCCGCCGGGCGTTGTCCAGCAGGTTGCGCACCAGCCGGTGCAGCCGGATGCGGCTGCCGCGCACCGGCACCGCCTCGGGCGCGTCCACCCGCAGGGCGAGCCGGGCGCCGAGGCCGGGGCGGTACTGGTCGGCGAGCTCGCGCAGCACGGCGGACAGGTCGACGGTGGTGAGCCGGCCGGCCGTCGCCGGGTGCGCTCCCCGGGCCAGGAACAGCAGGTCCTCGGTGAGCTGCTGGAGCCGCTCGACCGAGGTGAGCGCCTCCCGGGTGGTGGCCGGCCAGTCGGTGCGGTCGGGGTGCGCCAGCGACACCTCCAGATTGGTGCGCAGCGCGGCGATCGGGCTGCGCAGCTCGTGCGAGGCGTCCGCGACGAAGCGCTGCTGCTGCACGGCCGAGCGTTCCAGCCGGTCCAGGGTGGCGTTGGTGGTCCGGGCCATCCGGGTGAGCTCGTCGCCGGCGGGCGGCACCGGGACGCGCCGGTCCAGCCGGTGCTCGCCGATCTCGGCCAGTTCGGCGCGGATCGCCTCGACCGGGCGCAGCGCCCGGCTGGTCGCCGCCCAGGCCGTCAGCGCGACCAGCAGCGCGGCGGCCGGCACGCCCACCTGCAGCACCGGGTCGATGGTGTGCAGCGAGGCCTCGGCGGCGAACGGCGTGGCCAGCACGTACACGGTGAACGGGCCGACCACCGGCTTGACCGGCTGGCCGTTCTCGTCGTTCTGCCGCAGCAGCGGGCTCCAGCTGCCCAGCGCGGTGAAGGTGCGCCCCGAGTAGCGGTTGGCGGCGGCCTCCCCGGCCGGGCCGATGGCGACCCGCTGGACCGACTGCCAGTCGTCCGGCGCGAGCTTCGGTACGGCGGCGGGCGGGTCCCCGGCCAGGTGCTGGGTGGTCAGCGGGCCGCCCATGGTCAGCACCCGGCCGTCGCTGTCCAGGACGAGGTACGGCAGCCGCCCGTAGTCCGCGAGCTGCTGGCCGTGCTTGTAGCCGCTGCTGATTTCGCGGGCCTGGGCCTGGGCGTCCGCCTCGGCCGCCTCCAGCTGGGCGTCGTACATGTGGCCGCGCAGCCACCAGGCGCCGACGCCGAGCAGCAGCAGCGCGGCCAGGCCGGCCGCCAGCGAGGTGCGCAGCCGGGTGGAGAGCCTGCCGGGCACCGGTCAGGCCTCCAGCCGGTAGCCGACGCCGCGCACGGTGGTGATCGAACGGACGCCGAACGGCGCGTCCACCTTGCGGCGCAGCATGCTGACGTACACCTCGACGATGGACTCCTCGCCGTCGAAGGCGATGTCCCACACCTCGTCGACGATCCGGCGCTTGGACAGTACCTCGCCGGGGTGCTCGGCCAGGCAGCGCAGGACGGCGAACTCCCGCTCGGTGAGGGTGATCTCGGCGCCGCCCCGGCCGCAGCGGCGGCCCGCAGGGTCCAGCCAGAGGTCGCCGACCCGCAGCAGCGGGCCCGGCGTCTGGCTGCGGCGGATCAGCGCGCGCAGCCGGGCCAGGAAGACCAGGTAGGAGAACGGCTTGGTGAGGTAGTCGTCGGCGCCGGTGTCCAGGCCCTCGGCCTCGTCGTACTCGCCGTCCTTGGCGGTCAGCATCAGGATCGGGGTGGTGACGCCGTCGGCGCGCAGTGCCTCGCACACCTTGTAGCCGTTCAGGCCGGGCAGCATGATGTCGAGCACGATCGCCCGGTAGGCGTGCCGCTGGGCCAGCCGCAGGCCGGTGAGGCCGTCCGGGGCGAGGTCGACGGTGTAGCCCTCGACCTCCAGGCCGCGCCGTACGGCCGCCGCGACCTGGGCGTCGTCCTCCACCACCAGAATCTCCATGCGGATCAGGATGCCACCGGCGCCGGATCCGTTCCTTAAGCCGTCTTCAGCTTTCTCAGCCCCGCTTCAGGGGCGCGGGTGCATGCTCTCGCCGTTTCCGCCGATCAGTTCGAGTCGGTGCCTGACACGGGAGGTGCCGGCGGATGACCGTACTGGAGGGTCCTCCGTTGCCCCGCCCTCCGCTGCCCGGTCCGCCGCGGCCCGCCCGCCACCGGCGGCCGCGCCGCACGCCGCCGCCCAGCCTGGTGATGGCGGCCGGGACGGTGGTCTCCCGGGCCACCGGCTTCGTCCGCTCGGCACTGCTGGTGGCGGTCCTCGGCTCGGGGCTGCTCGCGGACGGGTACAACGTGGCCAACACGGTGCCCAACCTGCTGTTCGTGCTGCTGATCGGCGGCGCCCTGAACACCGCGCTGGTGCCCCACCTGGTGCGCGCCGCCAAGGAGTCGGCGGACGGCGGGGCGGCGCACGTCGACCGGCTGGTGACGGTGCTGGTGGTCACCCTGCTGGTGCTGACGGCGGTGGTGGTGCCGGGCGCGCCGTACCTCGTGCGGGCCTACACCGCGTACGGCGGTGCGCAGTTGGACCGGACGGTGCTGCTGGCGTACCTGTGCCTGCCGCAGGTGTTCTTCTACGGGCTGTTCACGGTGCTCGGCCAACTCCTCAACGCCCGGCAGCGGTTCGCGCCGATGGCCTGGGCGCCGGTGCTCAACAACCTGGTGGTGATCGGGGTGTTCGCCGGATACCTCGGCCAACGGTCCTTCTCCACGGCCGACGTGACCGTGCTCGGGGCCGGCACCACGGCCGGGGTGGTGGCGCAGAGCCTGGTGCTGCTGCCCTGCCTGCGGGCCGCCGGGGTGCGGCCCCGGCCGCGCTGGGACTGGCGGCAGGCCGGGCTCGGCGAGCCGCTGCGGGCCGCCGGGTGGACGCTGCTGCTGGTGCTCGGCGACCAGGTGGGCTACTGGGTGGTGACCCGGCTGTCGACCTCCGTCGGCGCGCGGGCCGCCGAGGCCGGGCTGCCGGGCGTCGGGTACACCGCGTACAGCAGTGCGTACCTGCTGTGGATCGTGCCGCACGGGGTGGTCACGGTGTCGGTGGTGACGGCGGTCGTTCCCGCGCTCACCGCCGCCGCCGACTCCCCGCGGGCCGTCCGCGCGCTGCTCGCCCGCACCGTCCGCACCATCGCGGTGGTCACCGTCCCGGCGGCCTGCGCGTTCGCGGTCCTCGCGCCGCAGCTGTGCGCGCTCGCCTTCGGGCACGGGAGCACCGGCGCCGACGACGTGCGGGCCATCGCCGGGATGCTGACCGCCTTCGCGCCCGGCCTGGTCCTGTACTCCGCCGGCTACGCGCTGACCCGCGTCTTCTACGCGCTCGGCGACAGCCGTACGCCCTTCCTGCTCAACCTGCTGCCGGTCGCCGCCACGGCGCTGGGGGCGGTGCTCTGCCACCGGCTGCTGCCGCTGCGCTGGGCCGTCACCGGGATGGCCGGCTGCTACGGGGCGTCGTTCCTGCTCACCTGCGCGGCCGCCGCCCTGCTGCTGCGCCGGCGGCTCGGGCCGCTGCGGGTCCTGGGAGCCCACGGGAAGCCGCTGCTGGCGGCCCTGCCGGCCGCCGCGGGCGCCTGGTGGGCCACCCGGTACGGCCTCCTGCCGGCCGCCGCCGCCCTCGCCGTCGGCTACCTCCTGCTCGCCCACCTCCTCCGGATCGAAGAACTGTCCGTCCTCACCACACGATTGCGCAGGCGCCCATGACCCTCCTCCCCAGCGACGTCGCCCGGGTCCTCGACTTCCTCCTCCCCGAGGGCCACCCCCTGCGCGCCCAGGTCCCGCACCTGCGCGTCGAGTCCCGCTGCCGGTGCGGCTGCAGCACCGCCCTGTTCGCCGGCGTCCAGGACGGCGCCCGCTCGGAGGTGGTCGCCGAGGCGGCGATCGGCTCCGACGGCGAGATCCTGCTCTTCGCCGAGGACGGCCGGCTCTCCTGGCTGGAGGTCTGCTCCTGGACCGACCCCAAGCTCACCCTCGTCGACGCCGCCCGCTACCTCGGCGGGGAACCCGGGCGGCCGGAGTGAGCGTCGTACCGGGCATGCCCACCGTTCTCATCCTCGGCTTCGACCCGCACACCGTCCCCGGCGTGGACGGCGACGCGGTGCGGGCCCTCCTCGACGCCGAACTCGCCCGCTTCACCGAGCACGGCATCGACGCCGCCGTGACCCTGGTCGCCCCCGACGACACCGCCGAACCCGCCGTCGTGGCGGCCCTCGCCGGGCGCCGCTGGGACGTCGTCGTCATCGGCGGCGGCATCCGCAAGCCCGAACCGGCGCTGCCGTTCTTCGAGGCGGTCGTCAACCTGGTCCGCCGTCACGCCCCGCAGGCGGCCGTCGCCTTCAACACCAGCCCCGCCGACAGCGTCGAGGCCGCCCGCCGCTGGCTGCCGTAGCGGGACGCCGGCCCGGCCTTCAGCCCGCGCCGGGCCCGCGCTCAGCCGAGGTCGCCCAGGGGACGGCGGTAGGCGAGGGCGGGGCGGTCGGCGAGGAGGAACCGGTGGCTGAGCGCGAAGCCGTTGCGGGCGAGGACGGCCTGGGAGGCGGGGTTGTCGACGGTGGTGACGGCGGTCAGGACGGTCAGGCCGTAGGCGGTGGCCGCGAGGCGGCAGGCCTCGGCGACGGCGGCCTTCGCGACGCCGCGGCCGGCGGCCGACTCGGCGATCCGGTAGCCGAGTTCGGCGCTGCCGTCGGCGAGGTCGACGAGGTTGGCGCGGCCGACCAGCCCGCCGGCCGCGTCGAGCACCACGTGGAACCGGCAGGTGCCCTCGGCCTGTTCGGCGAGGAGGGCGGCGTGGCGGTCCGCGAAGCCGGCGAAGTAGGCGTCGCCGCGGTCCGGGATGCTGCGGGCGAAGTACGCGCGGTTGGCGCGTTCGAAGGCCAGCAGGGCCTCGGCGTGGTCGGGGCGCAGGGGTTCCAGGGTGATCATTGCGCCAGTCTGGCCCGCAGCGCCCCGGTGAACCACCGGAATACCCCGGCGAGGCTCTCCGGGACGGGCCAGCCGTTGATGACCGCCAGCAGCTGCCAGTAGCGCTCGGCGCGCGGGTCGTCGGCGGTCTCCAGGCGGTCGAGCAGCCAGCGCCGCAACCCGGCGTCGTCGGGACGGCCGAAGGTCTCGGCGTAGGCGGCGGTGAGGGCGTCGAGGACGGGGCCGGCCGCGGGGGAGGCGGGGTCGGTGCCGGCGGCCAGCGCCGCACCGACCAGGGACCGTACGGTCTCGGTGAGCGCGTGGTGCAGCCCGCCGCGGTCGCCCTCGGCCCGTTCGGCGGCCTGCTGTTCGGCCATCCGCCGGACGGCCGCGCGGAAGTCCGGGTCCTGGACGAGTTCACCGAGTTCGACCCAGGCCTCGACCTGCTCCGTCCGTGGCTCGTCCGGCAGTTCGGGCATGGCGGAGCGCATCATGGCGACGAACTCGGGGTTGGCGTCCAGGCCGCCGAAGGCCTCGTCGACGAAGTCCTGGACCAGTCGCCGGCGTTCGGCGTCGGAGAGTTTGGCGAGTTTGTGCATGAGTCCCATCTCCTCGGGTGTGGAAGCGCGTTGGGCGACGGCGAGCAGCACCGCCCGGCGCAGCCGGAGGGTGCGGATCTGCACCTCCAGCGCCTCGGCGTGTGCGGCGGCCACCTCGTGCAGCGGGGCCTCCCGTTCCAGCACCCGGCGGATCGCGGGCAGGTCGAGCCCGAGTTCGCGCAGGGTGCGGACGAGGTCCAGCCGGGCGAGGGCGTGCACGTCGTACAGCCGGTAGCCGGCGGCGCTGCGCCCGGTGGGCGGGACGAGGCCGGTGTCGGCGTAGAACCGGATGGTCTTGACGGTGAGTCCGGTGCGCCGGGCGAGGTCGCCGATCGGGTAGAGCGTTTCGCTGCCGTCCATGGGGACCACTCTGGACTCTCCCCTTACCGGAGACGCAAGCCCGCGGCCCTCTAAGGTCGTGGCCATGAACGACACTGACAGCGGGGCCTCGATCCGCGTGCTGCTCGCCGAGGACCAGGGGATGGTCCGGGAGGCGCTGGCCGCGCTGCTCGGGCTGGAGGGGGACATCGACGTCGTCGCGCAGGTCGGCCGCGGGGACGAGGTGGTGGCGGCGGTGCTCGCGAACGACGTGCAGGTCGCCGTGCTGGACATCGAGATGCCGGGGATGACGGGCATCGAGGCGGCCGCCGAGCTGCGCGACCGGGCGCCCCGGACCAAGGTGGTCATCGCGACGACCTTCGGCCGGCCCGGCTACCTGCGCCGGGCGATGGAGTCGGGCGCGGACGCGTTCCTGGTGAAGGACGCGCCGGCCGCCGAGCTGGCGGAGGCGATCCGCCGGGTGCTGCGCGGCGAGCGGGTGATCGACCCGGTGCTGGCCGCCGCCGCGCTGGCCGAGGGCGCCAACCCGCTGACCCCGCGCGAGCGGGACGTGCTGGGCGCGGCCGCCGACGGCGCGGTGAACGCGGACATCGCCCGGCGGCTGCACCTGTCCGAGGGGACGGTGCGCAACTACCTGTCGATGGCGATCCAGAAGACCGAGGCCCGCAACCGCACCGAGGCGGTCCGGATCGCCCGGGAGAAGGGCTGGCTGTAGGGCCCGTCTTCAAGCCCCCGGCGTCGGCCCGCAGACGGGGGTCAGTTGAGCCGGTGCCGGGCCGCCCGGGCCTCCTGCCGGACCTTGGCGGCGGTGTCCGGGTCGAAGGCGTCGAGGATCTGCGCGTAGGCGTCCATCTCCGCCGAGCCGCCGAGGAAGTCCCCGGTGCGGACGAGGAGTTCGGCCCGTTCCAGGCGCAGCTGGGCGGGGTGCCGGGGCAGCAGCAGGGCGAGTTCGGTGGCCCAGAGCTGGGTGCGGGCGTGCTCGGGGCGGTCGGCGGCCCAGAGCCGGATGTTGCCGAGCACCCGCAGCACGACCTCCAGCGGCTGGGCCGGGGTGAGCAGGGCGGGGGTGAACTCCGCCCCGGCGGCGGCGACCAGCCGTTCGACGTCCGCCGGGTCGAGCAGCCGCCCGCCGTGGAACGGGTCGGCCAGGACGTAGTCCTCGCCGCCGGCCGGGCCGCCCACCGCGACGATGAAGTGGCCGGGCAGCGCGATGCCGTGGACGGTCAGCCCGGCCCGCCGGCCGACCGCCATCCACACCAGGGAGAGCGTGATCGGCAGCCCGCGCCGGCGCCGCAGCACCTCGGGCAGCAGCGAGGACTCCAGCCGCCGGTAGTCCGACTGCCGCCCGTGGAAGCGCTCCCGCCCGCCGAGCACCGCGGCGAGCAGGGCGGCGGTCTCCTCCGGCCCGGTCGGCGCCCGCTCGGCGACGGCCGTCCGGACCGCCGCCGCGTGCCGCTCGAACGCGGCCTCGCAGGCGGCGAGCAGCGCGTCCACGCCCGGCGGTTCGCCGGGGTCGCCGGGGTCGGGCACCATGCCGTGCTCGGCGGCGGCGAGCAGGCACAGCAGCACCGGGTCGGGCTGCTCGGCGCGGGCGGCGGTCCGGAAGCGGTCTCTGCTCTGCTCGGTCACGGTGACGGCGACGGCTTTCGTACGGCGGACGGACAAGGCGGCGGACGGACGATCGGGCGGGCGATCGGACGAACGGACGGACGGTACGGCCTGGCGGCTACCCCTGGGGGAGGAGCGCGTAGTGGTAAGTGTGACTGGTCGTGAAGCCGAGTCCGTCATAGAGCGCGATCGCCCCCGCGTTCTCCGCCTCGACCTGGAGGTAGCCGCCGCTCGCCCCCTCCTCGGCCGCGCGCGAGGCGAGCACCGCCATGACCGTCGTCGCCAGTCCGGCCCGCCGGGCGTACGGCTGGACCTCGATCGCGCCGAAGCAGGCCCAGGCGCCCTCGATGACGCAGCGTCCGATCGCCAGCGGCGGCTGCCCGGGGGCGCCCGGCACGGTGGCGAACCAGACCGAGGGCCCGCCGTGCAGCACCCGCCGGGCCGCCTCCTCCACCGCCGGGTCGCCGCTCACCCGCCGGTACACCGACAGCCACCGGTCGTCCGCGGTCCGCGCGAGGCGCACCCTGTCGTGCCCGGCGCCGGCCCGGGCGAGCCCGGCCAGCGGGGCGGTGCGGACCAGGGTGGGCGCGTACCCGGCGCCGAGCCGGTCGAGTTCGGCGACCAGCGCCGGGGGCGAGCCGGGGGAGATCACCTCGACGTACGCGGGCAGTCCGCGCGCCGCGTACCAGGCGCGGACGGCCGCCAGCGCCCGGGGCAGCGGCAGTCCCGGGTCCCCGAGCGCCTGGACGGAGTTGGCCCGCCGGGTGAACCCGGCCGCGGCGCGCAGCGTCCACTCGCCGAGCGGCTCCTGCTCGACGGCCGGCCAGCCGCGGCCCGCGATCCGCTGCAGTTCGACCGGCTCGGTGACCGGCAACGGGACGCGCCGGGCCGGGAACGGCGGCACGGTCTTGCCTGCGACCAGCAGCTTCTCCGGCAAGAACACCGGATCGCCGGTTCGAGGGGCGATCGTCAACCCATGATCGTCCCACGATGTGAGCACGCCGATCGAATCCCGGAACACCGGCCGGTCGTCCACGAACTCCGCGAGGCGGCGGACGGACACGCGTCGTCCCACGTCAGAGCGGTCTATCCGGACTTCCGGACGGTCGCCGACCGGGTCGTGCGTCGCCATCTGGCCACCTCCTGTGCATTTGCGGTCTCCGACCCGCGATACTAGGGGCGGGCATCGACGACGCCGCGCTCACCGCGCACGGCAGCAGAACAGAACGGGCCACCAGGCCCTTCCGAGGAGGAACGACAGCGTGACCTACGTCATCGCGCAGCCTTGTGTCGACGTGAAGGACAAGGCGTGCATCGAAGAGTGCCCGGTTGACTGCATCTACGAGGGCGAGCGATCGCTCTACATCCACCCGGATGAGTGTGTCGACTGTGGCGCGTGCGAGCCGGTCTGCCCGGTCGAGGCGATCTTCTACGAGGACGACACTCCGGAGGAGTGGAAGGACTACTACAAGGCGAACGTCGAGTTCTTCGACGACCTGGGTTCCCCCGGCGGCGCCTCCAAGCTCGGTCTGATCGAGCGTGACCACCCGTTCATCGCCGCTCTGCCGCCGCAGAACGCCGACCACTGACGATCGGTGGCACAACAGCTGTGAGTACCAACAGCACGCGCGCGCCGTTCCCGGGTCACCCGGGGGCGGCGCGCCGCGTTTCGGACAAGCTCCCCGTCTTCCCCTGGGACAAGCTGGAGCCGTACAAGGCGACCGCCCTGGCCCACCCCGGCGGGCTCTGCGACTTCTCCGTCGGCACCCCGGTGGACCCGGTCCCCGAGGTGATCCAGAAGGCGCTGGCCGCGCACACCGACACCCCCGGCTACCCGACCGTCTGGGGCCCGCTGGAGCTGCGCGAGGCGATCGCCGGCTGGCTGCACCGCCGCCTCGGCGCGGAGACCGGCCCGCAGGCCGTGCTCCCGACCGTCGGCTCCAAGGAGCTGGTGGCCTGGCTGCCGACCCAGCTCGGCCTCGGCCCCGGCGACCAGGTCGCCTACCCGCGCCTGGCCTACCCGACCTACGAGGTGGGCGCCCGGCTGTGCGGCGCCGAGCCGGTCGAGTACGACTCGGTGGACGAGCTGGACGGCTCCCGGGTGCGCCTGCTCTGGGTGAACTCGCCGTCCAACCCGACCGGTCGGGTGCTGGGCGCGGACGAGCTGCGCCGGGCCGTCGAGTGGGCCAGGGAGCACGGGGCGCTGCTGGTCAGCGACGAGTGCTACCTGGAGCTGGGCTGGGAGGCCGAGCCGGTCTCCGTCCTGCACCCGGACGTCTGCGGCGACGGCCACGAGGGCCTGCTGGCCGTCCACTCGCTCTCCAAGCGCTCCAACCTGGCCGGCTACCGCGCCTCCTTCGTGGCGGGCGACCCGGTGGTGGTCAGGGAGCTGCTGGAGGTGCGCAAGCACGGCGGCATGATCGTGCCGGCGCCGGTCCAGGCGGCGACGGTCGCCGCGCTCGCGGACGACGCCCACGTGGCCGAGCAGCGCGAGCGGTACGCGGCCCGGCGCTCGGCGCTGCGGGCGGCGCTGGAGGCGTACGGCTTCCGGATCGAGCACTCCGAGGCGAGCCTCTACCTGTGGGCGACCCAGGACCGCCCGTGCTGGGAGACCGTGGCCGAACTGGCCGGGCTGGGCATCCTGGTGGCGCCCGGCGACTTCTACGGGCCGGCCGGCGACCGCTTCGTGCGGGTCGCGTTCACGGCGACCGACGAGCGGGTCGCCGCGGCCGTGGAGCGGCTGGGCGCGGCGAGCTGACGACGGTGCGCTGATCGCGGCGCGCCGACCGTAGCGGGCGACCGTACGGCGAAGGGGGCCGGTGTCACGGACACCGGCCCCCTTCGGGGTTCTCCCCGAGCCGGGGGTTGTGCGGCGGCGTCGGTTACAGCGGCAGGCCGCTGAGGCTGCCGCCGCTCAGGTTGCCGCCGCCCAGGCCGCCCAGCAGGCCGCCGAGCGGGCCGAGCGCGCCGGTGAGGCCGGACAGCGGGCTGTTCGCGCCGAGGTCGGCACCGCCGAGGCGGTTGGCCGACCCGTGCTCGGCCAGGCCGAGCACGTCGGTGGCGGGCAGGTCGGCGGGCAGGGCGTGCTCGACCGAGCCGAGCGGCAGCGCGCGCTGCACCGCGCCGACCGGCAGCGCGTCGGCGACGGCGGTGCCGCCGGGGACGGCGCCGGTGAGCGTCTCGGCGCCGGGCACGGCCTGGGTGACCGAGCCCGCCTGGGTGAGTCCGCCGAGCGGGCCGGTGCCGGCGGTGGCGCTGCGGGTCTCCGCGCTCTTGCCGGTGACGGCCTCGCCGAGCTTGCCGGCCAGGGACGAGGCGACCTTCGGGGTGACCGAGGAGAGCTGGCCCGCGGTCGCCGCGGTCTGGTCGACCGGGGCGGTCAGCGAGCCGGCCTTCTCGTTGGCCTCGGGCAGCTGCTGGGCGACGATGTTTCCGGCGGCGTCGGCGGAGGCCGGTACGCCGGCGGCGACGGTGGCCGCACCCGTGGTCCCGGCGGCCTGGCCGAGCTGGTGGGTGGTGTGCTGGAGGGTGGAACCGGTGTCGGTGTTGGCCAGCTGGCCCAGCGGTGCCGCGAGGTCGCTCTTGGGCAGCAGGGCGTCCCCGCCCAGGGCGGACGCGGAGCCGGCCGCGAGAAGCGGGGTCGCTCCGGCGGCCACGACGAGCGCGGCCTGGGCGATCCGGCGCGTGAGGGGGTGAGACATGGGGCTCCTCGAAGGGGTCTGGGTCCGTCCCGTCCGCCAAAGGACCGGGCGTGGACGACCGGGCGGACGACGTTGTTACCGCTTGAGAAGCCAGAAGGTTTCGGCCGACGCAAGGAATCTTCCTGGCCGACCATCGGATCGTACGACCACGGCAGCGCTGCCCGACCGGCCCGGTCGGACGCCGTCGAACCGCCCCGGTCAAGGGGAGTGACGGTTCTCCAACCGGGTTCGCCGGAGCGGGCGGCCGGTCCATCGGGGTTGACCGGAATCACCCGTCCGGCGGCAACCCGAACACCAGTGCGTCAACTCTTGTCGGCCGGGGCCAGCGTGACCTGGACGAGCTTGGTCGAGGTGCCCGAGGTCTGGTTCTGCCAGCCGTCCTCGGACTTGGACTTGCGCCAGATCTTCCCGTCGTAGGCGACCGTCGCGATGCCCAGCTGCTGGGCCTGGGCGACCGCCCAGTGGGCGACCTCCCAGCCGCTCGCCCGCTCGGCGCTCACCCCGCCGTCCGCCGCCCCCGCGTCCGGCGAGGAGGTCAGGGCGGCGGTGGCCGGGTCCGGGGTCAGCGAGACGGCGTTCTCGGCGCCCTTGATGGTCGAGGTGTAGCCGGTCGCCGGGGTCACCGTGCGGCCGAACTCCCGGCGCACCCGGTCGGACAGCACCTGGGCCCGGTCCGGCGCGGCGGCCGGGGCCGCGGTGGCGCCCGGGGTGGCGCCCGGCGCGGCCGAGGCGGAGTCCGCCGGGTCCGGCTTGGCGTAGTCGTGCACCACGCAGGAGAACGAGGCGGGCTCCCGGCCGGCCAGCGCCGAGGTGAGCAGGGTCGCCTTGGTCTCGTGCTTGGCGTAGGCCTGCGGGTAGCCGCTCTTCTGCACCGTCTGCGCGGCGTCGGTCAGCGGCATCCGGGTGTAGCCCGGGACCTTGACCAGGCCGTCCAGGAACTTGTTGGTCGCGTACACCGGGTCCGAGATCTGCGCCGGGGTGCCCCAGCCCATCGACGGCCGCTGCTGGAAGAGGCCGATCGAGTCCCGGTCGCCGCCCGCGAGGTTGCGCAGCTTGGACTCCTGCATGGCGGTCGCCAGCGAGATCGTGGTGGCCCGGTCCGGCAGCCCGCGCGAACGCGCCACCGCGGCGATCGTCGCGGCGTTGGCGGCCTGCGGCAGCTCCAGCGTGCCGTTCCCGGCCGCCGTCTTCACCGAGCACTCCTCGGACGCGCCGGGCTTGAAACCGAACCACCAGATCCCGACCACGGCCAGGCCGGCGACCATGGCCAGGCCGAGCAGCCCGACGATCACCATCAGCAGGGCGCGAAGCGGCCCGCGGCGGCGAGTGGGCTCCTCTTCGTCGCCCAGCTCTTCGCTGCTCCTTCTCCTGGCCACCGTCGCCCCTCTCGCGCCTGCACCTTGATCCGACACCGTACCCACTCGGACGGATGTGCGGCGCCTTCCGGTTGCCGTCACCCGCCCACTCGCCTCCGGGAGCCGAGGGGCGCGCCGACCGAGGCGGCCCCGGTCCGCGTCGCGGACCGCCGCACCGGCCGGACCGGGCCGCGGATTAGGCTGGCTCCCATGAGCAGCTCGAACCCGACGCCCCTGGACCTCACTCTCGACGGCGGCACGCTGACCGCCCGGCTCGTCGACATCCCCTCGGTGAGCGGCGACGAGCAGGCGCTCGCCGACGCCATCGAGACCGCGCTGCGCGGCTACCCGCACCTCACCGTGGACCGCCACGGCAACAACGTGGTGGCCCGGACGAACCTGGGCCGGGCCGAGCGCGTCGTCCTGGCCGGCCACCTGGACACCGTGCCGATCGCCGACAACCTCCCCTCGTGGGTCGAGGGCGACCTGCTCCACGGCTGCGGCACCACGGACATGAAGTCCGGCGTGGCCGTGCAGCTGCGCCTCGCCGCCACGGTGCCCGAGCCCAACCGCGACCTCACCTTCGTCTTCTACGACTGCGAGGAGGTGGAGGCCTCCCGCAACGGCCTCGGCCACCTGGCCAAGGACCACCCGGAGTGGCTGGCCGGCGACTTCGCGGTGCTGATGGAGCCCAGCGGCGGCATGGTCGAGGGCGGCTGCCAGGGCACCCTGCGGGCGCAGGTGCGGCTGACCGGCGTGCGCGCCCACTCGGCCCGCAGCTGGCTCGGGGACAACGCCATCCACCACGCCGCCGAGGTGCTCACCCGGCTGGAGAACTACCAGCCGCGCCGGGTGGAGATCGACGGCCTGGAGTACCGCGAGGGCCTGAACGCGGTCCGGATCGACGGCGGCGTGGCCGGCAACGTGATCCCGGACGAGTGCGTCGTCACGGTCAACTTCCGCTACGCGCCGGACCGCGACGAGGTGGACGCGGAGAAGCACGTGCGCGAGGTCTTCGACGGCTTCGAGCTGACCGTCACCGACTTCGCCGTGGGCGCCCTGCCCGGGCTCTCCCAGCCGGCCGCCCAGGCCTTCCTGGAGGCCACCGGCGGCCAGGCCCGGGCCAAGTTCGGCTGGACCGACGTCGCCCGGTTCAGCGCGCTCGGCGTCCCGGCGGTCAACTACGGCCCCGGCGACCCGAACCTGGCGCACAAGCGCGAGGAGTACTGCTCGCTGAGCGCCATCGCCGAGGTCGAGGACCGGATGCGCGCCTGGCTGACCAGCTGAGCCGCTGCCGGCGACGCTCGTCCGATCAGCAGTCGAACGCCACCTTCCGGATGCTCAACCGACCTTCCCCCGTTGCCTGAAAACGGGGGAGGGCGGGCGTAGGGTTCCGTCATGACAGGCACAGGAGACGAGAAGCACTACGGCCACGGCCCCGAGCAGGTCGGTGCGCCGCGGAAGAAGAAGGCCTGGCCCGAGAAGCAGAAGGGCCCGGTGCTGGTGCGCCGGGACCAGGTCGGTACGAGCACCACGGACCAGCGCCTGCTGGACACCACCGGTCCGACCGACTGGCTGCACACCGACCCGTGGCGGGTCCTGCGGATCACCTCGGAGTTCGTCGAGGGCTTCGGCGCCCTCGCCGAACTCCCGCCCGCGATCAGTGTCTTCGGCTCCGCCCGGACCCCGGTCGACTCGCCCGAGTACCAGGCGGGCGTGGCCATCGGCCGGGCCCTCGCCGAGGCCGGCTACGCGGTGATCACCGGCGGCGGCCCGGGCGCGATGGAGGCCGCCAACCGCGGCGCCTCCGAGGCGGGCGGCCTCAGCGTCGGGCTCGGCATCGAGCTGCCCTTCGAGCAGGGCCTCAACGAGTTCGTCGACCTCGGGCTGAACTTCCGCTACTTCTTCGTCCGCAAGACGATGTTCGTGAAGTACGCGCAGGGCTTCGTGGTCCTGCCCGGCGGCCTCGGCACGCTGGACGAGCTGTTCGAGGCGCTCACCCTGGTGCAGACGAAGAAGGTCACCCGCTTCCCGGTGGTCCTCTACGGCAGCGCCTACTGGGGCGGCCTGTACGAGTGGCTGAAGGACACCCTGGTCGCGCAGGGCAAGGCGGCCCCGCACGACCTGGAGCTGTTCCACATCACCGACGAGATCGACGAGGTCATGAAGATCCTCGCCGACGCCCGCCGGCCCGCGAACGAGATCTAGCGCGAGCGAGCCGAAGGGTCGCGCCGGTGCCGAAAGCGAGGAGCGACAAGCGAGGGACGAGCGCCGGAGCGACGAACGTCGGCACCGGGTCCGAGCGCCCCGGAGGCGAGCCGAGCGCCTACAGGAGGGTTCACGCCAGCCCCCGGCGGGTGACCGCCGGGGGGCGGGTGCCCCGGATCGAGGCGACCATGTCCAGCACCTGGCGGGTCTCCGCGACCTGGTGCACCCGGTAGACCCGCGCGCCCAGCCAGGCCGAGACGGCGGTGGTGGCCAGGGTGCCGAGCAGCCGCTCGTTCACCGGCCGGTCCAGGGTCTCGCCGACGAAGTCCTTGTTGGAGAGCGAGACCAGCACCGGGAAGCCGGTCGCGGTCATCTCCGGCAGCCGCCGGGTGGCCTCCAGCGAGTGCCGGGTGTTCTTGCCGAAGTCGTGCCCCGGGTCGATGACCACCGCGTCCCGCCGCACGCCCAGCTCCACCGCGCGCTCGGCGAGCCCCACGGTCACCCGCAGGATGTCCGCCATCACGTCCTCGTACCCGACCCGGTGCGGCCGGGTACGGGGCTCGGCGCCGCCCGCGTGGGTGCAGACCAGCCCGGCGTCGTACCGGGCGGCCACCTCGGCGAGCCTCGGGTCCACGCCGCCCCAGGCGTCGTTCAGCAGGTCCGCGCCCACCTCGCAGACCGCCTCGCCGACCTCGTGCCGCCAGGTGTCCACGCTGATCACCGCCTCGGGGTGGCGCTTGCGCAGCTCGGCCACGAAGGGCACGGTGCGCCGCAGCTCCTCCTCGACCGTGACCTCGTCGCCGGGCCCGGCCTTCACCCCGCCGATGTCCAGGATCGCCGCGCCCTCGGCCATCGCGCGGTCCGCGGCGGCGAAGGCGGCCTCGTCGGCGAAGGTCGCGCCCTTGTCGAAGAACGAGTCCGGCGTCCGGTTGACGATCGCCATGATCACCAGCTCGTCGTCACCGAATTCCCGCGGTCCCAGGCGCAGTGCCACCGATGTCTCCTCCAGAGCTCCTGCGGGTGCGATGATGGCCCCCGGCCTCACTAAGGGACCATGCTGTCATGATCAGTGTGGTTGCCTGCCACCACATAGCGGACCGGCCGGGAGTTCGGGAGGACAGCTCGTGTTCTGGGTGATCGTGGTCGCCATGGCCGTGGTGGTCGGCGGTGCCGCCCTGGTGGCGCTCGGCGGGGGCGGCTCGATGCCGGAGGCGGCACCGGACCGGATCTCCGCGCGGCTGCCGCAGGACCGCCCGCTGGGCCGGGCGGACGTGGACGAGCTGCGCCTGCCGATGGCGCTGCGCGGCTACCGGATGGACGAGGTGGACGACGTCCTGGACCGCCTCGGCGCCGAACTCGCCTACCGCGACGCGCGGATCGCCGAGCTGGAGGCCGCCGCCCACCTGCGCGGCGCCGTCGAGGCGACCAGCGCCCCCGACCCGGCGGCCGAACCGCTGCCCGGCCTGGAGCAGTTCGCCCAGGTGGTCGAGCCGGCCGTGGTGCTCGCCAAGCAGCCGGCCGGGGAGCACGCCCCCGAGGACGCGAAGCCGGGGACGGAGAAGTGACCGACCCGGCCGGGGGCGCGGTGCTCGGCGCGGACGGCCTGCGCCGCTGCGGCTGGGGCGACTCCACCGACGACTACCGGGTCTACCACGACACCGAGTGGGGCCGCCCGGTGCACGGCGACGACGCGCTGTTCGAGCGGGTCTGCCTGGAGGCCTTCCAGTCCGGCCTGTCCTGGCTGACCATCCTGCGCCGCCGCGAGGGCTTCCGGGCCGCGTTCGCGGGCTTCCGGATCGCCGAGGTCGCCGAGTTCGGCGAGGCGGACAAGGAGCGCCTGCTCGCCGACGCCGGCATCATCCGCAACCGGGCCAAGATCGAGGCGGCGATCGCCAACGCGCGGGTCGCCCGCGACCTGGCGGGCGGCCTGGACGCGCTGATCTGGCAGTTCGCCGCCGAACCGGGCCGGCCGGCCCCCCGCACGATGGGCGAGGTGCCGGCCGTCACGCCGGAGTCGACGGCGCTGGCGAAGGCGCTGAAGAAGGCGGGCTTCCGCTTCGTCGGCCCGACCACCGCGTACGCCCTGATGCAGGCCTGCGGGCTGGTCGACGACCACCTGGCGGACTGCCACGTCCGCACCGGCGCCAAGGGCTGACTGGCGGGTCCGGGCCGGCCGGCCCGGACCCGTGGACAGGCCCTAGCGGCCCAGGTACGTCGGCTTCTCCTTGGCGATGAAGGCGCGCACCGCGATCCGGTGGTCCTCGCTGTCGCCGGCCAGCGTCTGCAACTCGTCCTCCTTGTCGAGGAGTTCGTCCAGCGAGTGGGAGGCGCCGTAGGCCAGCGACTCCTTGATGGCGCCGTAGGCGACGGTCGGGCCCTCGGCCAGCTCGCGGGCGAAGGCCCGTGCGGTGGCGGCGAGTTCCCCGGCCGGCACCACCCTGGTGGCCAGGCCCAGCTCGGCGGCCTCGGCGGCCTTGACCGTGCGGGGCAGCATCAGCAGCTCGGTGGCCCTGGCGTGCCCGACCAGCCGGGGCAGCGTCCAGGAGGCGCCCGAGTCGGCCGTCAGCCCGATCCCGGCGAAGGCGGTGTTGAAGCCGGCCCGGTCGGACAGGACGCGGAAGTCGCAGGCGAAGGCGAGCGAGGCGCCGGCCCCGGCCGCGACCCCGCCGACCGCGGCGACGGTCGGCTTGCGCATCCCGGCCAGCGCCCGCACCAGCGGGTTGTAGTGCTCGCCGACGGTCCGCAGCGCGCCCTCGCCGGTCTCCTCGGCCCGCTTCAGCATGGCCAGGTGCTCGTTCAGGTCCTGTCCGACGCAGAACGCCCGCTCGCCCGCTCCGGTGAGCAGGACGGCCCGCACCGCCGGGTCCGCGGCCGCGGCGGTCACGGCGTCGCGCAGCGCGACCTTGGTGGCGACGTCGAGCGCGTTCATCGCCTCCGGGCGGTTGATGGTGATGACGGCCAGGCCGCCGTCCAGCTCGTACAGCACGGAATCGGACATGGGTGAGGGCTCCCGGGATCGAGGCGTTGTCGGTCGTGTGTGTCAGGATGCCGGAGCACGCGGGGGCCTGGGGAGTGTGAGGTATCGCACCTTCGGGCGGTGTCCGCACCACCGCCACGCCGGGGCTTATGACGTGGTTTGCGGCGGTTGGGGGCGGTCCGGTCGTGGTTGCACCGAGAGTGATGTTGGTCATCAGCCCGTGGCATGCGGGATAATGGCTTCCGATCAATGCGTTCGATACCGGCGGTGGACGGACTGCCGGTGCGTAGCTGAGCGGTTGCAGGAAGGGGAACGAGCATGGCGGCCATGAAGCCGCGGACGGGTGACGGCCCGCTCGAAGTCACCAAAGAGGGACGGGGCATCATCATGCGCGTTCCGCTCGAAGGCGGCGGACGCCTTGTGGTGGAGCTCACGCCGGACGAGGCCCAGGCCCTCGGCGAGGCCCTGAAGAAGGCCTGCGGCTGACCGCAGCAGGTGCTCGCCATCTCCTGGAGATGTGCTGCCGGGCCCGGGTTCGACGTCATGTCGGCCCGGGTCCGCACGTTTTCCCGGGCCCGGGCCCGAAGGGGCGCCGGGCTCGGCGCGTGACGCTCAGCGCTTGATGTTCAGCGCTTGACGGCGCAGAGCAGCCCGTCCGACACCGGCAGCAGCGCCGGCAGCAGGGCCTCGCTCTCCCGCACGTCCCGGACCAGGTCCCGGACCGCGCCGGTCTGCGGGTCCTGGAGCTCCGGCTCGGCCAGCCGGCCCTCCTGGAAGACGCCCTCGAAGCAGACCATCCCGCCCGGCCGCAGCAGCCGCAGCGCCTCCCGCAGGTACTCGCAGGACTCGACCGGGTCGCCGTCGCAGAACACCAGGTCGTACTGGCCGTCGGCGAGCCGGGGCAGCACCTCCAGCGCCCGGCCCGGTATGAACCGGGAGCGGTTGGCCGCGAACCCGGCCGCCTGGTACGCCTCGCGGGCCAGCTGCTGGCGCACCGGCTCGGAGTCGACCGTGGTGAGCACGCCGTCCGGCCGCATTCCGCGCAGCAGGTAGACCCCGGACACCCCGGTGCCGGTGCCGATCTCGGCCACCGCCTTGGCGTCCAGCGCGGCGGCCAGCAGCCGCAGGCAGGCCCCGCCGCTCGGTCCGATCGCCCGTATCCCGGTCCGCGCGGACTGCGCCCGGGCGTAGGTCAGCACGGCGTCCTCGCTCACATAGGTGTCGGCGAGGGCCGCGTGCGCGGGCCCGAACTCGCTGATGGCTGCCTCTTTCGGAGCCCCGGGCGAGGCCCGGTGCCGAAGGATGTCGATATTTCCTGGCACAGATTACTGGCCGACCGGGAACCGCGTACGGCGGCGGGCCGTTGTCAGGACGGACCGGGTGCGGAAGACCTCCCGGGCACTTTTATCCGGGCTTGACGGGTGAGGTGGATATGGTGGTGGCCCTGCTGGGCAGAAGAGCCGACCGAGGAGGTGTGGCCGAGGGCGACGTCCCTGTGCGGCGGCACTTCCGCGGCACCGCGTCAGCCCGTACGCCGAAGCCCGTGATGAACCAGCCTGCGCACTCCGACCTGGACCAGCCCGTGGCCGCGACGCCGGCCGGCGGCGCCACCGAGGCCCCCGCCCTCGCGACCTTCACCGAGGGTCCCGACGCGCAGACCTGGACTCCGCCCAGCTGGGAGGAGATCGTCGAGGCGCACAGCGCCCGCGTCTACCGGCTCGCCTACCGCCTGACGGGCAACCAGCACGACGCCGAGGACCTCACCCAGGAGGTCTTCGTCCGGGTGTTCCGTTCGCTGTCCACGTACACCCCCGGCACGTTCGAGGGCTGGCTGCACCGGATCACCACCAACCTCTTCCTGGACATGGTCCGCCGCCGCCAGCGCATCCGCTTCGACGCGCTCGGCGAGGACGCGGCCGAGCGGCTCGCCTCCCGCGAGCCGAGCCCGGCCCAGCACTTCAGCGACACCCACTTCGACGCCGACGTGCAGCAGGCGCTGGACACCCTGGCGCCGGAGTTCCGCGCCGCGGTGGTGCTCTGCGACATCGAGGGCCTGTCCTACGAGGAGATCGCCGCCACGCTGGGCGTCAAGCTCGGCACCGTCCGCAGCCGCATCCACCGCGGCCGCTCGCACCTGCGCGCCGCGCTCAAGCACCGCGCCCCCGGCTCGGCCCCCGGCCGGGAGCGCCGCGGCGGCTCGGAGGAGCCGGTGCCGGTCGGCGTCGGAGCGGTCGAGGCCGCGGTCGCGCCCGGTGGGCGCGGACGGAGGCGGTCGTGAGCGGAACCAGCCGGTCCGGTTCGGGTCGGTCGGACGCCTCCGACCGGTCCCCGAACCGACGGGGCTGGGCCCTGCCGGGCCGTCGCGGAGGCGACGAACCCGGTGAGCCCGTGCTGCCCGCGGTGGCACTGCCCGCGGACACGGCGCTGCACGCGCTTCCCGTCCGCCCCGCCGCACCCGCCGAGGACCACCACCTCGGCGAGCGCCTCTCCGCCTTCCTGGACGGCGAGCTCGGCCACGACTCGCGCGACCGCGTCCAGGCCCACCTGGCGACCTGCCCGCACTGCCTCGCCGAGGTCGACGAGGCCCGCGCCGTCAAGCACATGCTGACCCGCACCGGCACGCCCGGCCCGTCCTCCGCGCTGATGGCCCGCCTGATGGCCGTCGGCGGCCTTCCCGAGGACGCCCCGGCGGACGGCGACTGGCCGGCCGGCCGCGGCCGCCGCGATGACGACGACGACCTGCCCGGCGGCGGGGTCGCCGCCGCCGGGACGCTCGGCGGCAGCCGGCTCGACGGCGGCTCCTTCGGCCGCGGTGCCGGGGCCTCCTTCGGCGCCGGCGCGCTCGGCGCGGACACGCCGCTGCCCGGGGTGGACCCGCGCGCCTTCGGGCGCGGCGCGGTGCTGCGGCCGCTGATGGGCCGGCGCTCCGCCCGCCCCGAGCCCACCGCCGCCCCCGCCCGTCCGCAGTCCTCCGCGGCCGTCGTCCGCCCGCCCGCGCGGGGCCGCCGGCTGGTGTTCGCCGCCGCGGGCGCCTTCTCCGTCGCCGCGGTGACGCTCGGCGGTGTCGGCGGGCTCAGCACGCAGGGCGAGGAGCGCCACGGCACCACCGTCAGCCCGCCCGGCTCCGGCACCGGACGCGGCGGCGGCCTCGTCCCGATGAACGCCCAGGTCCCGGTGGACTTCCCCGGCCGCCCGGTCGCCGCGACCCGCGACGCGACCCCGCCGGGCTCCCCGGAGCGCTACCCCGGGGGCGCCGTGGCACAGCGCCAGCAGACCCGCTAGAACAACCCTCGACGGACCCGGGACGCACGCTCGATCCCCCGTCCGGACGGCCTCGGCCACCGGCAGGTCTTTACCACGGCTTCATCCCAGCGTGGACCAGGGACTCGCCGGTGGCCATTACCCTGTAGGAACCGTCGTCCGACGAGCTAGGGAGCCAAAGGTGTTCAGCGACGTGAGCGGGCTGGAGGTGCTGACCCTCGTCGTGATGGCCATCATCATCTTCGGTCCGGACAAACTGCCGAAGCTGATCCAGGACACCATGAACGTCGTCCGGAAGATCCGTTCCTTCGCCGACAACGCGAAGGAGGACATCCGCAGCGAGCTGGGCCCCGATTTCCAGGACTTCGAGTTCGAGGACCTGAACCCCAAGACCTTCGTCCGCAAGCAGCTCATGGGCGGCGAGGAGGACCCGCTGGGCCTCAAGGGGATGAAGGACTCGCTGGACATCCGCTCCGTCCTGGACGACAAGCCCGCGGCCCCGGTCAACGGCCGCAGCGGCAGCGTCAGCTTCGAGAAGTCCGCGCCGGCCCCCGCCCCCGCCTCGACCGGCGCCCCGCTGGCCCCCGGCGAGCGCCCCCCGTTCGACCCCGACGCCACCTGACCGACCCCGCGTACGGCGCCCCGGCGCCGCGCCACCGCCCCGCCCGGCCACCCGGCTGAGCGGGGCGGTGGCGTGTGCGCCGCTATTGTGCTGATTGCTCCCGCTGAGCCGTCCGTCACACCGCGCCCCGTCGCGGACCGGTAACGGCCCCGGGGAGCGCCGCGGTACGCCACCATGGGAGCGCGCCACGGCAGGCAAACGTGTGTTTGAGGAGGCCCGGGGATGGACGCGACGAGTCAGGCGGGAGGGGCGACGGCCACGGCCGGCGGCCCGGTGGTCGGCGGACAGGCGGGCCCGGCGGACCCGCTGGTGCCCTACCTGTCCGCAGACTTCCCCTGGTACGGGCTGGACGAGGGCTGGACCGGCCGTCGCTTCCTGGTGCAGGCCGGCGCCGGCCCCCGCACCGCGGGCAGCGTCGACTACGGCTCGCTCGGCCACGGCGAGGAGCCGGCCCAGCGGTACGAGCCGCGCGACGTGCGGAAGTTCGCCGTCGTGGTCACCGTGGCCCGCCGGGACAGCCGCCGCAGCGCCGACAACACCGGCACCCTGGAGGCGACCTCCGCCTCCTCCGCCGCCTGGCTGGCCGGCTCCGGCCTGCTCGCCGGCACCTGGCCCGGGCAGCTGGACCGGGCGCTGCGCCAGGACTGGCTGGACCAGCAGAGCAGCCTCGCCTGGGACCTCGCCGACGACCTGGCCGGCCCGGGCTGGTCCACCCTCAGCCTGCCGGTCAACGGCCTGCCGCAGCCCTTCCGCTACCGCGAGTCCGAGTACGGCTGGGTGCTGGCCGGCGAGGCCCCCGGCGTCCTGCTCGGCGCCTACGGCCGCGGCGTCAGCGCGTACGGCCTCGGCTTCTCCACCGTCCCGGACCTGACCGCCTACACCCGGCCGTAGGGCCCGCGGCGGTACGGCGAAGGGCCGGGTGGTCTGGTCCGACCACCCGGCCCTTCGCCGTCACCGTCTCAGAACTTGTTCCTGGGCGTCAGGCCCAGCGACATCCCGGACAGCCCGCGCTGGCGGCCGCCGAGCTTGCCGGCCACCGCGCGCAGGGCGACGCCGGCCGGGGAGTCGGGCGCGGCGAGCACGACCGGGCGGCCGTCGTCGCCGCCCTCGCGCAGCCGCACGTCGATCGGGATCGAGCCGAGCACCGGGACGGTCGCGCCGACGGTGCGGGTGAGCGCGTCCGCGACGGTCTGGCCGCCGCCGGTGCCGAAGACGTCGATCATCTCGTCGCAGTGCGGGCACGGCATGCCGGACATGTTCTCGATCACGCCGACGATCTTCTGGTGGGTCTGCACCGCGATGGTGCCGGCCCGCTCGGCCACCTCGGCGGCGGCCATCTGCGGGGTGGTGACGATCAGGATCTCCGCGTTGGGGACCAGCTGGGCCACCGAGATGGCGATGTCGCCGGTGCCGGGCGGCAGGTCCAGCAGCAGCACGTCCAGGTCGCCCCAGTACACGTCGGCGAGGAACTGCTGGAGCGCGCGGTGCAGCATCGGGCCGCGCCAGACCACCGGGGCGTTGCCCGGGGTGAACATGCCGATCGAGATGACCTTCACGCCGTTCGCCTGCGGCGGCATGATCATGTCCTGGACCTGGGTCGGCCGGCCCTCGACGCCCAGCATGCGCGGCACGCTGTGGCCGTAGATGTCGGCGTCCACCACGGCGACCTTCAGGCCGTCGGCGGCCATCGCGGCCGCCAGGTTGACGGTCACCGAGGACTTGCCGACGCCGCCCTTGCCGGAGGCGACGGCGTAGACCCGGGTCAGCGTGCCCGGCTTGGCGAACGGGATCTCCCGCTCGGGGGCGCCGCCGCGCAGCAGCTGGGACAGCTCCTTGCGCTGCTCGTCGCTCATCACGTCGAGCTCGACCTCGACGCCGGTCACGCCGGGGACCTTCCCGACCGCCTCGCGCACCCGGGTGACGATGGTGTCGCGCATCGGGCAGCCGGAGACCGTCAGGTAGACCGCGACGCTCACCACGCCGCCCTCGGCGATCCCGACCGATTTCACCATGCCGATCTCGGTGATCGGGCGGTTGATCTCCGGGTCGTTGACGGTCGCCAGCGCCTGGCGTACGGACTCCTCCGTGACGCCGGCCGCGACCTCTGTCTCGTTGGCCATGCCTTGATGGTACGGCGCCCGGCGAAGTCGTTAACCGGTCGGTAGCGTGCCGCGGGTCACAGCGGCTCGGGGGCCTCCCGGCGTTCGTCGATCTCCTTGAGCAGGGACTGGAGTTCGGACCGGATGCTGCCCAGTTCAGAAGTGATGAAGGCCCGGGTGGCGACCTCGCCGAGCCCGTGCCGGAGGGCCGCGACCTCGCGGGTCAGGTACTCGGTGTCGGCGATGTTGCGGTCGCTGCGGGCGCGGTCCTGCTCCATGTTGACGCGGTCCCGGTTGTCCTGCCGGTTCTGCGCCAGCAGGATCAGCGGGGCCGCGTACGAGGCCTGCAGGGACAGCGCCAGGGTCAGGAAGATGAACGGGTACTCGTCGAAGCGCACGGACATCGGCAGCAGGGTGTTCCACGCTATCCAGACGACCACCACCACCGTCATCCAGACGATGAATCGCCCGGTGCCGAGGAAGCGGGCGATCCGCTCGGACAGGACGCCGAAGGCCTCCGGGTCGTAGGAGGGCAGCGTGAGCAGGCCGGGCCGGGCGGTGCGCGGCTGGTCGAGCCGGGCGCGGCCGGTGCCGGTGATCGGCGCGGTCTCCGCGCGCCGGTCCCGGGCGCCCTCGCGGGTGCGCAGCTCGCGCAGCTGCCGCAGCTGGCGCAGTTCGCCCTGGAGGCGCCGGCGTGCGGAGTCGTTCGACCGTCCGCTGCGGTCACCGTCCATCGGTCACCCCTTCCGTCTCGTCGTCGCGGACCTCGTCGTGGGCGTGCAGCGCGGCGTCGCGCCAGTCGTCCGGCAGCAGGTGGTCGAGCACGTCGTCGACGGTCACCGCGCCGAGCAGGTGGTCCGCGTCGTCGACGACCGGCGCGGCGACCAGGTTGTAGGTCGCCAGGTAGCTGGTGATCAGCGACAGCGGGGTGTCCGGCGGCAGCGGGTCCAGGTCGTCGTCCACCAGCGAGCCGACCAGGACGTACGGGGGCTCGCGCAGCAGCCGCTGGAAGTGCACGGTGCCCAGGTAGCGGCCGGTCGGGGTCTCGTTCGGCGGGCGGCAGACGAAGACCTGCGCGGCCAGCGCGGGCTTGTGGTCGCTGACCCGGACCCGGGCCAGCGCCTCGGCGACCGTCGCGTCCGGCTCCAGCACGATCGGCTCGGTGGTCATCAGACCGCCGGCGGTGTCCTCCTCGTACGTCAGCAGGCGGCGCACCGGCGCGGCCTCGTCCGGCTCCATCAGCTGGAGCAGCCGCTCGGCCTCGTCGCCGGGCAGCTCGGAGAGCAGGTCGGCGGCGTCGTCCGGGTCCATCGCCTCCAGGACGTCGGCGGCGCGCTCCTCCTGGAGCTTGCCGATGATCTCGACCTGGTCGTCCTCGGGCAGCTCCTCCAGGACGTCGGCCAGCCGCTCGTCGTCGAGGGCGGCGGCGACCTCGGCCCGGCGCTTGGCGGACAGGTGGTGCAGCACGCTGGCGAGGTCGGCGGGGCGCAGCTGCTCGAAGGTGGCGAGCAGGTTGGCCGCGCCCTGGTCCTGCTCGGGCAGCGAGAAGCCGGTGACGTCCTGCCAGTCCAGGGTGAGCCGCTCGCCCTTGCCCTTGCGCAGCCGGCCGGCCCGGCCGACCTGGACGAAGACCTTGCTGATCTCCCACTCGCGCAGCCGGGTCTGCACCATGCCGACGTCCAGCACGGTGACGTCCTCGGCGGTCTTGGACCAGGTGACGGTGCGGTCCAGCAGCTCGGCGAGCACCAGGGTCTCGGACGGGCGCTGTTCGAAGCGGCGCAGGTTGATCACGCCGGTGGTGAGCACCTGGCCGGACTCCAGGCTGGTCACCCGGGTCATCGGCAGGAAGATCCGGCGCCGGCCGACCACCTCGACCACCAGGCCGAGCACGCGCGGCGGGCGGCCGCCGAGCCGCAGCGACACGACCACGTCCCGGACCCGCCCGACCTGGTCGCCGTTCGGGTCGAACACCGCGATGGCGGACAGATGGGAGATGAAGACCCGGGTGCCTGGCCCTGCCATGGACTCCCTCGACTCGCTCGACGCCGTACCGGGTGCGCCGGGGGCGCACTCGCGGCCAAGGCTACCCGCGTGTTCCGGGCCCGGCCGGGAGGCACGGTAGCCGCCGGACGCGTCCTGGGCATGAACCTTTAACGGCGCTTGAACAGCAGTTTGGGCAGGCCGGCCGGGATCGGCAGCCGGGTGGTGGCCGGGGTGGGCATCGGCTGGGCGGCGTGCGAGCCGTCCGGCATCGCCCCGGGGTGCTCGGTGAGCGGGCCGGTCGGCTCCAGCCGCAGCACCCGGCACTCGCGGGCCCAGCGCTCGGTGATGGCGTCGGTGTCGGGCGCGTTCAGCCGCTTGCCCTTGAGCTCCTCGACGGCGCCCAGCCAGGCCTCGCTGCCCGGGGCGGGTTCGACCACCCGGGCGCTCCAGCCGGTCAGCCGGCCGCCCTTGTCCTTGCTGCGGACGGTGACCACGGCCCCGGCGCCGGGCTCCAGGCCGTGCAGCGGCTGCTCGGCGCCCCCGCCGACCACCACGACCGCGCCGTCGTGCCACGCGTGCCACAGCGGCCGGGCCTGCTCCTGCCCGTCCGCGCGCACCCAGAGCAGGCCGGACTTCTTCGCGGCCTCCTCCAGCAGGGCCCGGTCGAGGAAGTCGTCGGCGGTCGCGGCGGCGGGCGTACGGTCCATGGCGGACAGCGTACGGCTTTCGGCGTCCACCGGGCGTCTCAGCCTCCGGGCGACAGTTCCATTGCGCCGCCACGGGCCTTACCGTATGACCGCCCCACCCCCGCGACCAGCAAGGAGCGCCGTGCCCGCCGCCCGGCCCGCGACCGCCCCCTCCGCCGCCCCCGCGACCGCCGACCCGGGGCCGGCGCACCCGCTGCCCACCCTCGACCTGCTGCTGCTCGCCGTCTCGATCGGCGGCATCTCGCTGTCCGGCCCGCTGATCAGCGCCACCGCCGCGCCCGCGCTGGCGATCGCCCTCTGGCGCAACGTCATGTCGGTCGGCGTCCTCGGCCCGTACGCGCTGCTGCGCCACCGCGCCGAACTGCGCGGGATCGGCCGGCGGGCGCTGCTGCTCGCGGTGGCCGCCGGGGCGCTGCTCGCCGTGCACTTCGCGCTCTGGATGCCCAGCCTGCGGATGACCTCGGTGGCCTCGGCCACCGCCCTGGTCACCACCACCCCGCTGTGGACCATCCTGCTGATGCGGCTGATGGGCGTCCGGGCGCCGCGGCTGGTCTGGCTCGGCACGGTCGTCGCCTTCGCCGGGGTGCTGGTGCTGACCGGCGTGGACCTCTCGCTCTCCCCGCGCGCGCTGCTCGGCGACGCGCTCGCGCTCGCCGCCGGCCTGGCCGCGGCCGGGTACATGCTGCTGGGCGCCGAGGTCCGCAAGACCGTCAGCACCACCGCGTACACCCTGGTCTGCTACGCCACCACGGCCGTGGTGCTGCTGGGGATCTGCCTGGTCGCCGGCACGCCGCTGGCCGGGTGGCCGGCCGGGGTGTGGTGGCAGATCGTGCTGCTGATGGTCGCCGCCCAGCTGCTCGGCCACTCGCTGAGCAACCGCGTGGTGCGCAGCCTCGGGCCGTCCGTCACCTCGACCGCGATCCTGCTGGAGACGCCGGGCGCGGCGCTGATCGCCGCCCTCTGGCTGGGCCAGTGGCCGCCGGCGGCCGCCTACCCGGCGGTGGTGCTGATCCTGCTCGGGCTGGTCCTGGTGGCCCGCGGCGGGCGGCGCTGACCGCCGGCCCCGGCCGGGGGTACCGCCCTCAGCGGGGGCCAGGGTGCCGACGCCGGCGCGGTCAGAGCCAGCCGTTGCGGCGGAAGCCCCGGTACATCCCGAAGCAGATCAGCACGATCGCGCCGAGCACCGTCGGGTAGCCGTACTTGTGGTGCAGCTCCGGCATGTACTCGAAGTTCATGCCGTAGACGCCGGTGATCATGGTGGGCACCGCGAAGATCGCCGCCCAGGCGGTGATCTTGCGCATGTCCTCGTTCTGCGCCACCGAGACCTGCGCCAGGTTCGCCTGGAGCAGCGAGTTCAGCAGCTCGTCGAAGCCGTGCACCTGCTCGGCGACCCGGGCCAGGTGGTCGGCGACGTCCCGGAAGTACTTCTGGATGTCCGGGTCGACCAGCCGCTGGAGCGGCTCGGACAGCTGCTGCATCGGGCGCAGCAGCGGCGCCACGGCACGCTTGAACTCCAGGACCTCGCGCTTGAGTTGGTAGACCCGGCCGACGTCGGCGCTGCGCCCGCCCTTGGCCGAGAAGACGCCGTACTCGATCTCGTCCACGTCGTTCTGGAGCCGCTCGGCGACCAGCAGGTAGTTGTCCACGACGTGGTCGGCGATCGCGTGCAGCACCGCCGCCGGGCCCTTGGAGAGCAGCCCGGCCTCGTCCGCGTCGGCCTCCAGCCGGTGGCGCAGCTCCTGCAACGAGCCGTGGCCGCCGTGCCGGACGGTGATCACGAAGTCCCGGCCGGCGAAGACCATCAGCTCGCCGGTCTCCACCACCTCGCTGGTGGGCGTTAGCTGGTCGTGCTCGACGTAGCGGATGGTCTTGAAGACGGCGAACAGCACGTCGTCGTAGCGCTCGACCTTGGGCCGCTGGTGCGCGTGCACCGCGTCCTCGACCGCGAGCGGGTGCAGGCCGAAGCGCTGGGCGATCCCCTCGAACTCGGCCTCGGTCGGCTCGTGCAGCCCGATCCAGCTGAACGAGCCCTCGCCCTCGGGGAGTTGGTGGGCGGCCTTGACCCGGTGGGCGGCCTCGCGCGGGCTGCACGTCTCGCCCCTGCGCTTGCCGTGCTGGTAGACCGCGCAGTCCACGACCGCCGAACCGGCGTCCTCGGGCAGGACGGCGTAGACGCCGGCCGCGCCCCGGCGGCGGTTGGTGCGGACGGCGGCGCGCAGGCTGTTGATCATCGACATGGCAGGCTCCCAGAGGCAGGAACCGTCGCGCGGCCGCGCGGAAGGAAAAACGTTCGGCCGCGGTACGACGGCGGAGAACACCGGTGAAACGGGGGATGAAAGTGCTCTCCCGGCCGGTCCGTCCGCCGTGGGGCCTGTGCCCGGGGCTACCGCGGCTGATTCAGCCGGTTGGGCCTGCGGGGCGCGGGGTACGGGGAAGTCGGGGCCGGGCAGAGCTGCCGGTACTGCATGGTCGGCCGGTATCCACCGCAACCACCTCCTTCGCGCCGCCGCCCCGGGACGAACGATCCCGGTGGCCAGTCGCTCACCCTAACATCTGACCGGGCGTCGAGGCCGAGGGGTTCCCGGAGGTTTCCGAAGGCTTTACGGGATCCTTGCCCCGCCCGGCCGTTGCCCCGCCACGGCGCCCCGCCGCACCGCCGTCGCACCGCCTCCGGCCCGCCCGCACGCGGCCCGCGAACCCCCGGGGGTTACGCTCACCGGCATGGCGCACGACTTCCCGCTCTTCGGCGACCCCCACGGCGGCAGCTCCCCGGAGCTCACCCGGGAGGCGGTGCTGGCCGCCGTCGAGGCCCGGCTGATCTCCACCTTCGGCGAACCGGGCGGCCGCGCCGCGGTCACCTTCCTCGGCGCCGACCGGATCGAGGTGCTGCGCTTCGGCCCGGACGCCGAGGGCCTGGTGCGGTACGCGACGCTCGGCATGTCCGCCGCACCGATGGCCGACCCGACCGCGCCGGTCGCCGACCAGGTGCGCGGCCCGCGCGTCGAACTGGTGCTGACGGTCCGGGGCGGGCGCGACAGCGTGCTGCGCACCCTGGCCACCTTCGCCGCCACCCCGCAGGTCGAGGGCCTGGTGGTGGCCCCGGGCGGCTCGCTGGACCTCGGCTCGCCGCTCTGGGACGGCGCGCCCTTCACCTCGGTGCTCGCGGCCGAACCGGGCGGCCTGGTCGAGGACCTGGAGCTGGCCGACCCGGCCGACCCGGTCCGCTTCCTGCCGCTGCTGCCGATGACGCCCAACGAGGCGGGCTGGAAGCGGGTGCACGGCGCGGCCGCGCTCCAGGAGCGCTGGCTCGACCAGGGCGCCGACCTGCGCGACCCGGGCCGACGCGGCGTCCGGCTGGACTGACCGCCGCCCGGCCGTACTCCGAAACTCCGAACGCCGGGCCAAGGGACTCATGATCCCCTGGCCCGGCGTTCGTGTTCGTTCGCGTCCGCTCAGCGCTCGATCGGCTTCGCGCCGGTCGCCTGCGCCAGCAGCGCCCCGTACACCTCCGGGTCGGTGGTGTGCTCGCCGAGCCGTACGGTCTTGCGGGTGCCGTGGTAGTCGCTGGAGCCGGTGGCCAGCAGGCCGAGCTCGCCGGCCAGGCCGCGCAGCCGCTCCCTGGTCTCCTCGTCGTGGTCGGTGTGGTCGACCTCCAGCCCGGCCAGTCCGGCCGCCGCGAGGTCGGCGATCACCTGGTCGGAGACCGTCCGGCCGCGTTTGACCGCGCCCGGGTGGGCGAACACCGGCACCCCGCCGGCCGCCCGGACCAGCCGGACCGCCGTGACCGGGTCGGTCTCGTGCTTGCGGACGTCCGCCCGCCCGTCGTTGGCCAGCCAGTCGGCGGTGAAGGCGTCCGAGACGGTGGCGACCACGCCGGCCTCGACCAGCGCGCTGGCGATGTGCGGCCGGCCGACCGAGCCGGCCCCGGCGATCCGCCGCACCTGCTCCCAGCTGATCTCCGCGCCGAGCTCCCGGCAGCGCTCCACGATCGCCCGCCCGCGCCGGAACCGGTCGGTGCGCACCAGGTCCCGCTCGCGCGCGAACTCCGGCTCCTCCGGGTCGAACAGGTACGCCAGCAGGTGCAGGCTGATGCCGTCCACGGCGCAGGACAGCTCGGCGCCCGGGACGACGGTCAGCCGGCTGCCCGCGGGCAGTGCGCGCACCGCCCCGGCGGCCTCGGCGTGGCCGGCCACGGTGTCGTGGTCGGTCAGCGCCACCACGTCGAGGCCCGCGGCGACGGCCGCCGCGACCAGCTCGGCCGGGCTGTCGGTGCCGTCGGAGGCGTTGCTGTGGGCGTGCAGGTCGATGCGCACGGATCGGGCTCCTGGAGGCTCGTGGGTGCCGCCCAGGATAGGCCTAGGGCCTGTCGTCAGCCGAGGAGCCGGGGGGAGAGCGCCCCGCAGGGCAGCAGGTCCAGTTCGGCGCCGGCCTCGCGCAGGTCGGTCAGCACCAGCTCGTCGTACATCACCAGCGCGGACTGCTCGGGCCAGGCGACCGCCCAGAGCCAGAGCCCGCGGGCCTCGCCGACGAACACCGCGCGGTCGGCCGGGGCGTCCGGGACGTGGAACATCGGGGTGGGCCGCCCGGCGGCCAGCAGCTTGGCGTCGGCGGGCTTGTAGAGGCCGACGGAGTCGCCCGGGTCCGGCCCGGACAGGCCCGCGTAGCGGGCGCCGAGGCCGACCCCCAGCTCCTCGGCGACCAGCACCAGCTCGCCGAAGCCGCCGAGCGGCGCGGGACCGGAGCAGGCGACGGCGGTGGCCCGGGCGCCCGAGACGTCGTCGCCGACGTGGGCGATGCCGGTGTAGAGCCAGCCGACCGGGAGCGGCCAGGGCAGCCAGACCGGGACCTGGGAGCGGGCGACGGCGACGCCGAGGGCCTCCACACTCGGGGGCAGCACGGGCTGCATCGGGTGCACGGCTCCGTGCCGGTCGCACTGCCAGGTGTCTGAGAACAGACCGGGGGCGCGGACCCGACCGGCGCACCTCGGGCAGCTGGGCTCGCCCCTCATAGCCGTCAACGCTCCTCCCTCCGGACCGCCGCGTCAAGGACGATCACCCGTACGGAGGGCTCGGCGGCACCTGTCGGTGGCGGGCGCCCGGACCGGCGCCAGGTGGGCGTGGCACGGGCGGTTCCCGTTGGGGGATGTCCCGTCCCGGGCGGCGGCAAACGTCCGGGGTGCCGACCCCGGAAACACTGACGCCCCGTCATCGGCGAATGCGGTGACGGGGCGTCAGTCGGGTATCGGAACGTCCGGATCGGACGCTCCCGGCTCGTCGGCGGCGGGTGAGGCCTCCCGGTCGGAGGCGCCGCGCCGGGTCAGACGGTCGGGCACGGACGGATGAGCAGGCGCTCGCCGGTGCGGGCGGCGGCCTGGACGACCTCGCGCACGGTGGCGGCGTCGGCGATCTGGCGGTCGGCGGCGGAGCCGTTGGTCTCGTCGAGTCGGACGATCTCGAAGCGCATGGTCTTCGTCATGGGCGTCTCCTTTCCTGGCCCCGCGGGGCGGGGCGGGGGCGGCTGAGTCGGTATCAGCTCTCTCGGGGTCTTGCGGATCCGGAGGTGAGGCCGGATCGGGCGGGTCGTCGCGCGTGTGGCGGTCTGCTGCGGCAAGGGCTCCCCCTGCTTGCCTGGTGCGTCCAGTGCCTCGTGCACCACGGTGTCGTGGCGGTGCTACCGGGCCGTTGCCCGTCCGTAAAGTCCAGGTTTCGGGTGATCGGTGCCGCGGTGGAGGCCGGCGATGATTCCCGGACAGAATCAAAGATTACCGTAACTAACGAATTTTGTCCTGTGTTGAAGCCGATCGAACTTGAAGAAGTGGTACAGACCACTTTCGGCGGACCGGGGGAACCGGCGCGGCCCCGACCGCGTCGGTCAGGCCCAGAACGCGGCCAGCGCCCCGGCCGTGGCGGCCGGCTGCTCGGCGTTGGGGGAGTGGCCGGCGTCCGCGACCACCACCCGGCGGGCGCCCAGGCGCTCGGCCATCGCGGTCTGCTCCGGGACCGGCCAGGCGTGGTCCCGCACCCCGGACAGCACCAGCACCGGCAGCCCGGCGGTGGCGGCGGCCAGCTCCGCCACCCGGTCCGGCGCGGCCACCAGGTGAGCGCCGGTGACGGACAGCGCCCGCGGCACGTTGGCCAGCCAGCGGCGGTGCAGGAACTCCGCGACGGCCGGCTCCAGGCTCGGCCGCGGCTGCCCGCTCTCCGCCTCCAGCTGCCGCATGACCTGCCAGATCTGCTCCAGGTCCATCCCCCGCAGGGCGTCCAGCAGCAGCCCGGTGCGGACCGCCTCGGCCGGGTCGATCGCGCCCGGGCCGGTGGACACCAGGGTCAGCGACCGCCAGGGCAGCGGGCCCTCCGCGGCCGCGGCGAGCACCGCCTCGCGCACCACCTGGCCGCCGAAGGAGTGCCCCAGCAGGTGCGGCGGGGCGCCCCCGGCCTCGGCCGCCAGCACCCCGGTGAGCGCCCGTACGTCCGCGCCGAGCGCCCCGACGGCGTACGGCGCAGGATCGTCCGGACCGCCGGTCTGGTACTGCCCGCGCTGGTCCACGGCCGTCACCCGGTATCCGGCGGCCGCCAGCGGCTCCAGCAGCGCGATGAAGTCCTCCTTGCTGCCGGTGAACCCCGGCACCAGCAGCGCCGAGCCGCGCACCGGCCCGGACGGCTCCGCCCGCAGCGCCGCGAACTCCCCGCGCCCGGTCACCAGCCGCTCGGCCCGCGCGCACCCGGGCAGCGTCAGAAACGGCGGCGTGCTCATGGGCTGCTCTCCCTGCTGTCCTGTCGGCGCTCCCCGACGCCCCCGAGCTTAGGAGGCGGGCGGAACGCCCGAGGGGGCGGGCCGGGCCGGGTGGCCTGGCCCGCCCCCTCGGGGGAGACACGGGGGTGTCAGCTTTCCGGGGTGGCCTCCGCGGGCGCCGCCGCCTTGCGGGTGCGGGTGCGCTTGCGCGGGGCCGGGACCTCGGTGGCGGCCTCGGCGGCCGGGGCCTCCGGGGCGGTCTCGGCGACGGCCTTCGGCTTGCGGGCCCGGGTCGCCTTCTTGGCCGGGGCGGGAGCCTCGGCGGCGGCCTCGGCGGCGGCCTCGGCGACCGGAGCCGCCTCGACGGCCTCGGCCTTCGGCTTCCGGGCGCGGGTGGCCTTCTTCACCGGGGCGGGAGCCTCGGTGGCCTCGGCGGCCGGGGCGGCGGCCTCGACGGCCTCGGCCTTCGGCTTGCGGGCCCGGGTGGCCTTCTTGGCCGGGGCCGGAGCCTCGACGACCGCCTCGGCGACCGGAGCCGCCTCGACGACCGGGGCGGCGGTCTCGACGGCCTCCGCCTTCGGCTTGCGGGTCCGGGTGCGGGTGGCCTTCTTCGCCGGGGCCGGAGCCTCCGCGATCGCCTCGACGGCGGCCTCGACGACCGCCACGGCCTCGGCCACGACGGCCTCCGCGACCGGAGTCGCCTCGACCGCCACGACGGCCTCGGCAGCGGCGGCACCGCCGCGCGAGCGGCGGCGGCGACGGCGCGGCGCGGCCTCGCCCTCGGCGCCCTCGACGGCCGGAGCCGCCGCGGCGGCCTCGGTCACGCCGGCAGCGGCCTCGCCCTCGGTGCCGACCGCCGCGCCCCGACGGGTGCGGCGGCGCTCACGGTTGCGGCGCGGCTTCTGCTCCTCGGCCTCGGCCGCGCCGGAGCCCGGACGGTCGGAGCCCGGACGGTCGGAGCCGGAGCCGGCGCCCGGACGGTCCGAGCCGCCCTGGCCGCCGCGCCCACCGCGACCGCCGCGGGGCGCGCGGGCACCGCGTCCACCGGTCTCGCCGAGGTCCTCGACCTCCTCCGCGTTCAGCCCGGCGCGGGTGCGCTCCGAGCGCGGCAGGATGCCCTTGGTGCCCGGCGCGATCTTCAGCAGCTCGTACAGGTGCGCCGAGGTGGAGTAGGTCTCCTCCGGGTCGTTGAACGACAGGTCCAGCGCCTTGTTGATGAGCTGCCAGCGCGGGATGTCGTCCCAGTCGACCAGGGTGACGGCGGTGCCGGAGGCGCCGGCCCGGCCGGTGCGGCCGATCCGGTGCAGGTAGGTCTTCTCGTCCTCGGGGCACTGGTAGTTGATGACGTGGGTGACGCCCTCGACGTCGATGCCGCGGGCCGCGACGTCGGTGCAGACCAGCACGTCGACCTTGCCGTTGCGGAAGGCCCGCAGGGCCTGCTCGCGGGCGCCCTGGCCGAGGTCGCCGTGGACCGCGCCGGCCGCGAAGCCGCGCTGGGTCAGCTGGTCGGAGACGTCGGCGGCGGTGCGCTTGGTGCGGCAGAAGATCATCGCCAGCCCGCGGCCGTCGGCCTGCAGGATGCGCGAGACCATCTCGACCTTGTCCAGCGAGTGCGCACGGAAGATGTGCTGCTCGATGTTGGCGACGGTCGCGCCGGTGTCGTCCGGGGCGGCGGCCCGGATGTGGGTCGGCTGGCTCATGTACCGGCGGGCGAGGCTGATGACCTGGCCCGGCATGGTGGCCGAGAACAGCAGGGTCTGCCGCTTGGCCGGCAGCATGGTGATGATCTTCTCGACGTCGGGCAGGAAGCCCAGGTCGAGCATCTCGTCGGCCTCGTCCAGGACCAGCGCGCGGACCTTCGAGAGGTTCAGCTTCTTCTGCCCGGCGAGGTCCAGCAGGCGGCCCGGGGTGCCGACCACGATGTCGACGCCCTTGTTGAGCGCCTCGACCTGCGGCTCGTACGCCCGGCCGCCGTAGACCGCGAGCACGCGGACGTTGCGGACCTTGCCGGCGGTCTGGAGGTCGTTGGTGACCTGGGTGCAGAGCTCGCGCGTCGGGACGACGATCAGCGCCTGCGGGAAGTCGGAGAGCTGCTCCTCGGTCGCCCGGCCCGCGTCCACGTCGGCGCGCACGATGGCCCGCTCGATCAGCGGGAGGCCGAAGCCGAGGGTCTTGCCGGTGCCGGTCTTGGCCTGGCCGATGACGTCGTGGCCGGTCAGCGCGACCGGAAGGGTCATCTCCTGGATGGGGAAGGGGTGGACGATGCCGACGGACTCGAGTGCCTCGGCGGTCTCCGGGAGGATCCCCAGGTCCCGGAAGGTCGTCTTGATGGGTTCAGCGGTGGTGGACAGGGTGCTGCCTCTTCCGTTTTCGAAAGGGCCGAGAGCGAGCGGCGGGCGGGCAGCCGCGCGGCTGTCTACGGGCCTGGACGGCCCTGGTACAGCTGCGCGGACGCACAACCGCGCCGGTCCCTGCGGCCGGCCGGTGCGCGCTGCCCGGTGCGGGGCGCGTCGCCGGCGGCGTCGGGGAGGATTCCCGTGAGGGACCTGCGCGGGACCTCCGCCTCGGGGCGTGGTCTCGGCGGCCCTCGCTCGGCCACTGATGCGGTGCCAAGGCTTGAGGTCCAAGCCATGGTCGGAGCCGATCGGCTCTCCGACCGGGCATCCGCGTACGTGAGTACCCGTGCCACCGGTGCGGACACGTCCGGTTGGACGGTGCCGCTACGGAGGGTTCGCGCGGGGTACCGAGACGGCGGTGACACCATGCGAACACGACGGGCTCCGTACCACCATACAGTCAGGCGACGACTCGAACACGTGACGCGTCTGACATTGCCCCCGGCAACTGCCACCGGAGCGGCCGGTCCGGGCGGTCACCCGGGCGTGCCTGGTGGTGGGGCGGACAGGCGGGCGGGACTAAAGTTGCGGGTCATGGAGACCCATGGTGAGACGCAGGACGCGGCGGCCGGCTCGATCGGGGACTGGGCCGCGTGCTCGGCCGACCCCGGCTACCGGGCGGCGGTGCTCGACCTGCTCGGCGCGCTCGCGTACGGCGAGCTGAGCGCCTTCGAGCGGCTCGCCGAGGACGCCAAGCTGGCGCCCGACCTCGCCGACAAGGCGGCGCTGGCCCGGATGGCCTCCGCCGAGTTCCAGCACTACCAGCGGCTGCACGACCGGCTCGCCGAGGTCGGCGCCGACCCGCAGGAGGCGATGCGGCCGTTCGTCGAGCCGCTGGAGCTGTTCCACCGGATGACGGCGCCCTCGGACTGGCTGGAGGGCCTGGTCAAGGCCTACGTCGGCGACGCCATCGCGACCGACTTCTACCGCGAGGTGGCCGTCCGGCTGGACGACGACACCCGCGACCTGGTGCTGAGCGTCATGTCCGACACCGGCCACGCCCAGTTCGCCGTCGACAAGGTCCGCCAGGCGATCGAGGCCGACCCGCGGGCCGGCGGCCGGCTCGCCCTGTGGGGCCGGCGGCTGATGGGCGAGGCGCTCAGCCAGGCCCAGCGGGTGGTCGCCGAGCGTGACGCGCTGTCCAACCTGCTGGTCGGCGGCGTCCAGGTGCAGGGCTTCGACCTGGTCGAGGTCGGCAAGATGTTCAACCGGATCACCGAGGCGCACACCAAGCGGATGGCCGCCCTCGGCCTGGCCTCCTAGCGGCCCGCGACCTACCGGGGGTGCTCAGGCCGCCCGGTGCCGCCGCGCCGCGCGGTGGGCGCCGGGCCGGTGCGGGTGGTGCCGGTGGGCCGGGGCGCGCCCCGCGGCGAGGTCCGGCCGGGCCAGCAGCGAGGTGAGCACGCCCGAGGCCACCGCCGCGGCCGCGACGGACACCGCGGGCTGGCGGCCGTCCACGCTGAAGTGCGCGACCACCCCGCCGACCAGTGCCGCCGCCAGCGCGGTGCCCAGGACCAGGGCCCGGGCGGCCCGGAAGTACGCCGGGCGGGCCAGCAGGGCCGTGCCGCCCGTGACCAGGCCGACGAGGGCGAAGACGATCGACTCGACCAGCAAGGCTGCCTCCCGGGGGGACGGGCGTGCGGCACCGGCGCCGCACCCTCGCCGTACCCCGCCCCACCCGCTCGTACACGCGACGCAGCCCCACGGGCCACAGCGCCCCCGGACACGACGGTGCCCCGCTCCCTCGCGGGAACGGGGCACCGGACGATGCTGTGCTGCGGCGCCTCAGGCGGTGCCGAAACCGACCTTGCGGGCGGCCGACTCGCCGATCTCCACGTACGCCAGGCGCTCGGCCGGGACGATGATGCGACGGCCGTGCTCGTCGGACAGCGCGAAGATCTTCTCCGAGCCCTCCAGCGCCTTCGCGACCGCGCTCTGGACCTCATCGGCAGTCTGCGAGCTCTCGATCACGATCTCGCGGGGCGCGTTCTGCACGCCGATCTTGACCTCCACGGCTTCCGTCCCTCCGGGGTTGCAGCCTCCACGCACGGGCACCGGACCGCCTGGGACAAGCGTTCGCGGCGACCGTGCCGTACGGCTTCACCATAGAGCACCGGATCCCCGGCCCGGCGAAGGTCGGCGGATCAGCCCTGGTGGGCGGTGCCCTCGCCGGACTGCTCGCCCGGGTGCATCGGGAAGCCCTTCAGACCGCGCCAGGACAGGCTGGCGACCAGCCGGACCGCCTCGTCGCGGGGGATCGCCAGGCCCTGCGACAGCCAGTACCGGGCGGTGATCTGGGCCAGGCCGCAGACCCCGGCGGCGAGCAGCTTGGACTCCGCCTCCGGCAGGTCGGTGTCCTCCTGGATCACCTTGCTGACGAGCGTCGCGCTCGCCTCGGAGGCCCGCTCGACCCGCTCGCGCACGGCCGGCTCGTTGGTCAGGTCCGATTCGAAGACCAGCCGGAAGGCGCCGGACTCGCTGGAGACGTAGTTGAAGTACGCCTCCATGGTGTTGGCCACCCGCTGCTTGTTGTCGGTGGTCGCCGACAGCGCCTCGCGGGTCGACTCGACCAGGGCGTCGCAGTGCTTGTCCAGCAGCGCCAGGTACAGCTCCAGCTTCCCGGGGAAGTGCTGGTAGAGCACCGGCTTGCTCACCCCGGCGCGGTCGGCGATGTCGTCCATGGCGGCCGCGTGGTAGCCCTGCGCGACGAACACCTCCTGGGCGGCACCGAGCAGTTGTTCACGGCGGGCGCTTCGCGGCAGGCGGGCACCGCGCGGGCGCTCCTGCGCCTCCTGGATGGCCGTCACGGCGCTCCTCACTTCGGGGTCTGTTCGCGGCTGGCAAGATGGCCGATTCTACTTTTCGGTAACCGCGTCCGCGTTCGGCGAAGGCGAGAAAAGACGATCGGCCTGGTTGTCAGGAGCCCACAATACGGCGCTGACCTCGGCCTCGGCAGTGGTGGAACGGAGGCGGCCGGCGGCCGGACCACCCCGGGGTTCCCGGGGCGGGCTCACTACCATCGTCCACCATGAGCAGCGCTGAGCAGCAGGTACGTACGGTCGAGGTCCCCGGCGCGGTGCTCGCGGTGCACCGACCCGCCGTCGACGGCGCCGCCGACGGGCGCGAGCCCGGGCTCTTCGTGCACGGCCTCGGCGGCTCGGCCGCCAACTGGGAGGCCCTGATGGACCGGCTCGGCGGACAGGTCGACGGCGAGGCCGTGGACCTGCCCGGCTTCGGCCGCTCCCACCCGCCCACCGACGGCAACCTCACCGTCTCCGGCCACGTCCGCGCGGTGATCGGCTACCTGGAGGCCTCCGGCCGCGGCCCGGTCCACCTGTTCGGCAACTCGCTGGGCGGCGCGGTCGCCGTCCGGCTGGCGGCGCTGCGCCCGGACCTGGTGCGCAGCCTCACCCTCGTCTCCCCGGCCCTGCCCGAGCTGCCCCCGCAGCACTCCGCCTGGCCGACCGCTCTGCTCGCGGTGCCCGGGGTGCCCGCGGTGCTGCGCCGGCTGTCCGCGGGCGGGCGCGACGCCGAGGCGGCCACCGAGGACCTGCTGCGGCTGGTCTACGGCGACCCGGGCAGCCTGAGCCCGGCGGCCCGGGCCGAGGCGGTGGCCGAGTACCGGCGCCGGCTGGAGGTGCCGCACGCGATGCAGGCGCTGGTCGGCTCGGCCCGCGGCATCGTCTCGGCGTACACCGAGCGCGGCGACCAGGCGCTGTGGCGGCAGGCCGAGCGGGTCGAGGCGCCGGTGCTGCTGGTGTACGGGCTGCGCGACAAGCTGGTCTCCTACCGCTCGGCCCGCCGCGCCTGCGCGGCCTTCCCGGACGCCCGGCTGCTGGTGCTGCCGGAGTCCGGGCACGTGGCGATGATGGAGCACCCCGACGAGGTCGCCCGCGCGGTGCGGGAGCTGATCGCGCACACCGCGGGCTGAGCGCGGACCACGGCCCGGGCGCACACGGCGGGCCGGGCGCGGACCAGGGGCTGAGCGCGTGCCGTGGCGGGCCGACCGCGCGCCCGGGCGGGGCCGCGCGGGCGGCCGCGCATACCGCCCGGTAACGCCCTGGTCCCGGTCGAGGTCACGTCGGTTCACTCGATCAGGTGGCAGGCAGGCATGTGACCGATGGATCGGCCCGGGCCGGTCCTACCTTTCTGCTGTCGGACCGAACAGGTGTGGGGGAGTCGCGGCCGCCGGAGGAACCGGAGGGCGGTCGCGGCCGAGGTCCCGGCGGGTCGGGCCCGACCGCCGGAGCGGGCGCCCGGGGGAACGGAACGCGGCGCGTCCGCGACCGGGCCGCCCGGAGGCACCGCGGCGCCGGCCCCGGCCGACCGGACTCCCCGGCCCCGACCGTCCCCGCCGCCGTACGGGGGCACCCCGGGCCACTGCCCGGGCCGCCCGGGCACCCGTCGGTCCGTCCGTGGTCCCGCCCAGCGAATCCGCTCTGCCCCGGAGGTCTCCCGTGCGCGTTGCCCTGCTCACCGAGGGTGCCCGTCCGCATCCCCGCCGTGGTACCGGAGGCTGGTGCGACCGGCTCGCCGAGGGCCTGCCGGAGCACGGGTTCGAGCGGTACCTGCTCACCGGCCCGGAACAGCCGGGCACGGCGGAGCGGCTGTCGCCCGCCTGGCGCGGCGCGTACGAGCTGGCGCTGTGGGGGCGCCGGCCGGGCGGCCGGGCACCGCGCGCGCCGCGCAGACGCCGGTACGCCGGGGCGTACGAACAGCTGGTGCGGGCCCTGGTGCTGCCCGGGGAGAGAGCGGGCTTCGGGCCCGGGTTGTACCGGCTCGCCGCGCTCGCCCGGGAGGACGGCACGCTGCCCGCCTTCCTGGCCTCCGCGCACGCCCGCCGGCTGCTGGAGCGGACCTGGCGGCTGCCCGGCGCGGACACCTCGGCCGGGCAGCCGCTGGTCTGCGACGTGCTGGTCGCGGCGGACCTGCTGGAACAGTGCCTGCGCCCGCTGTCCGCGCCCTGGTACGGCACCGGCCCCGGCGGCCTCGGCGCGGTCGACCTGTGCCACGTGGTCGGCGGCGGCCCGGCCGCGCTGCCCGCCCTGGTGGCCCGGCACCTGCACGGGGTGCCGTTCGTGGTCACCGAGCACGGACTGCACCTGCGCGAGCAGTACCTCGGCTACCGCGAGGCGCCGTACCGGTGGCCGGTCCGCGCCCTGCTGCTGTCCTTCTTCCGGGCGCTCACCGAGGAGACGTACCGGCGGGCCGCGATACTCACCCCGGGCAGCGCCCACGACCAGCAGTGGCAGCGCCGCTGCGGGGCCGATCCGGCGCGCACCCGGGTGGTGTACGAGGGCACCCCGGCGGTGGACCGCCCGGCCGCCGGGCCGGAACCCGCGGCGCCGACCCTGGTGTGGGCGGGCGCGCTGGAGCCGGGCCGGGACCCGGAGCTGGCGCTGCACGCCTTCGCCCGGGTCCGCGCCGACCTGCCCGGCGCCCGGCTGGTGGTGTACGGCGAGGAGGCGGCGCCCGGCTACCGGGCGCACTGCGCGGCGGTGGCCGAGCGGCTGGGAGTGGCCCCGGCGGTGGAGTTCGCCGGACGGCCCCGCTCGCTGGCCGGGGCCTGGGAGTCGGGCACGGTGGCGGTCTTCTCGGGACTCTCCCAGCGCAGCCCCCGGCTGCTCGCCGACGCGCTGCTGAGCGGCCGGGCGGTGGTCTCCACCGATGTCGGGGTGGCCCGCGAGGTGGTCGGGCCGACCGGGCTGCTGGTGCCCGCCCGCGATCCGCGCGCCCTGGCCGGCGCCTGCCTGGCGCTGCTGCGCGACGAGGAGCGGCGGGGCCGGCTCGGTCTGGCCGGGCGGCTGCGGGCGCAGGAACGCTTCGCCGTGGAGCCGGTGATCGGCGCCTTCCGGGAGATCTACCTGGAGCTGGTCTCGCAGTACCCGGCCTTCCCCGGCGGCGGGGGCGGCGGCGAGGGCGTCCCGGCGCCGCGCCCCTTCGCCCGCCCCGCCGAGTACTGGCTGGCCGACGGCCCGCGCGGCGGCACTCCGCCGGACGGCGGCGCCCGGGACGCGGACACGGCGGCCGAGGGCGTGCGGCCGGCCGAACTCGCGGAGGCCCGCTGATGTCCGGCGGCCCCCTGCCCGGCGGCAGCGCGGACCCGGTGCGCGAGGTGATGGCGGAGCACCGGGAGCTGTGCGAGCGCGCCGTCGACCCGCTGGAGATCGCCGCCGGGCTGGAGGAGGCCGGGCTCGGCCAGGACGCCGCCGCCCGCTGCCGGCACGCCGACCTGTTCTCGCTGGCCGAGGAGTTGTACGCCCGGGTGCCGCGCCGCCCGCCGCCGCCCGGGCCCGCGCAGCCGCGGTCGGGCGGGGCCGCGGCCCGGGCCGCGCTGACCGCCGCCGCGCTGGCCGCGCTGCCCTGCGCGGGGGCGGCCGCGCTCGGCCCGCGCTGGCCGGTGCTGCTGCCCGCCGCCGTCCCGCTGGTGCTGCTGCCCGCGCTGACCGCACCGGCCCCGGCCGAGCCCGGCCCGCCCTGTGCCGGGCCCGGGGTGCTGGGGCCCGGGCCGGCGCCCCGGCCGTACCCCGGCTCCCGGCTGCGGCCGGCGGCGCTGGGCCACGGGCTGGGCCTGGCCGCGCTGCTGCTGCTCCCGCCGGCCGTGCCGGGCGGGGACCGCCCGCTGGCCGTCGCGCTGGTGCTGGCGGCGGCGGTGTCGGCCGGGTCGGCCGAGCGGACGGCCCGCTGGTACCGGCAGCTCGGCCGCGGCCACCTGGGCGCGGCGGGCACCCTGGCGGAGTTCCGGGCCCGGATGCGGCCGGTGCTCCCGGTCGCGCTGGCCCTGCACCTGGCGGTGCTCGGGGTGCTGAGCTTCGCCGCGCTGGCGGTGCTGGCCGTCGTCGCCCCGCGTCCCGGGCCGGGCCACGGCGGAGGGCTGCTGCACCTGGCGGCCGAGCGGGCCGGCCCCGCCCAGTGGGCGGCGCAGGGCGTGCTGGGCCTGCTGGTGGTGCTGCCGGTGCTGCTGGCGCGGTGCGGCCGGCCGGCGGCGGCCGCGGCGGGGGCGTCGGCCGGGGCCGCCGCGGTGCTCGGCCCGCTCGCCCTGGGGCGCTCCGCCCCGGAGGCCTGGCTGCTCGGCGGCGGCACCGTCGCGGCGGCGCTGCTGGCGTACGCCGGGGCGGTGCTCGGCCGGGCCGGCTCGCACCGGTGAGCGCCGTCCGCCCGTTCGCCACCCCCCGTTCGACGTTTGTCGGGGCCCGGTTCACGGTTCCCGCTCCCGTCCCGTTCGTTGAACTTCGTTGAATCCGTTCCGCCAGGTCGTCCCGAGCTGGCTTCGTGGAAGGACGCCCCCGATGAGGGTGCTGCTGCTGGGCGCCGACGGCTTCATCGGCCGCCGGGTCACCGATCGTCTGCTGATGGACCAGGAGTTGCAGGTGACGGTGCTCGGCCGACGCGACTCGGCCGACATCCGCTTCGACCTGACCACCGGGAGCCCGGGCGCGCTGGCCCGGTTCCTGGACGCGGTCGCGCCGCAGGTGGTGATCAACTGCGCGGGCGCCACCTACGGCAGCTCGCGCACCCTGATCCGGTCGAACACGCTGGCCGTCGCGACGGTCTGCGAGGCCATCCGGCGCTGCCGGGAGCCGGCCAGGCTAGTGCACGTCGGCTCGGCCGCCGAGTACGGGCCGGTGCCCGGCGGGGTGCCGGTCTCCGAGCAGGCCGAGCCGCGGCCGGTCGGCCCGTACGGGGTGTCCAAGCTGGCCGGGACGGAGCTGGTGCTGGCCTCCGGGCTGGACGCGGCGGTGCTGCGGGTCTTCGACGTGGTGGGCCCGGGGGCGCCGACCGCCTCGCTGTTCGGGCGGCTGGCCGAGGGTCTGCGGCGGGCGCTGGAGCGGGACGAGCACCAGGTGCGGATGCCGGACCTGTCCGGGTTCCGGGACTTCGTGGACGTCCGGGACGTCGCGCGGGCCATCCAGGCGGCCGCGGTGTCGGCCGCCACCGGGGTGGTCAACATCGGCAGCGGGCACGCCGTCCGGGCCCGGGACGCGGCCCAGCTGCTGGTGCGGGCCTCGGGCTTCGAGGGGCAGATCGTCGAGGAGAACCGGCCGGTCCTGCTGCCCGCGCAGGCCGTCGGGGCGGGCGGCGACCACCTGCCGGGCCACCACCTGCCCGGGCACCGGCCGGAGGGGCACCGGCCGGAGGGCCGGCCGGTGCCGGGCGAGCCGGTGCCGTGGCGGCAGGCGGACGTGCGCACCGCCCGGGACCGTCTCGGATGGCGGACGCAGGTGCCGCTGGAGGAGTCGCTGGGCGACGTCTGGCTGGAGACGGCCTGCCGGGTGTGAGCGCCTCCCGCGCGGCGCCCCGGGCCCGTCAACCACGGGTTCGGGGCGCCTTCCGGGGGTCCGGCCGCGGGTTCCACGATCCGGTGCCGCCCGTCTCGCCCATCGGACGGGCTGTCTCGGAATACCGGGGGCGCGTGACACTGTTGGCCTAGACAGCCACCCGAGTGGCGGAGCAGCAACCCGCAGCGAGGCTGGCCCTGGCCACCCGAACAAGACCCATCGGAGTCCCCGTGTCGTTGCCACCCCTGGTCGAGCCGGCCGCCGAGCTCACCGTTGACGAGGTCCGCCGGTACTCCCGCCACCTGATCATCCCGGACGTGGGCATGGCGGGGCAGAAGCGGCTGAAGAACGCCAAGGTGCTGTGCGTCGGCGCCGGCGGACTCGGCTCGCCGGCCCTGCTGTACCTGGCCGCCGCCGGTGTCGGCACGCTGGGCATCGTCGAGTTCGACGTGGTCGACGAGTCGAACCTGCAGCGCCAGGTGATCCACGGGCAGTCGGACGTCGGCCGCTCCAAGGCGGAGTCGGCCCGCGACTCGGTCAAGGAGATCAACCCGTACGTGAACGTGGTGCTGCACGAGGAGCGCCTCGACAACTCCAACGTCATGGAGATCTTCGCCGGCTACGACCTGATCGTCGACGGCACCGACAACTTCGCCACCCGCTACCTGGTGAACGACGCCGCGGTGCTGCTGGGCAAGCCGTACGTGTGGGGCTCGATCTACCGCTTCGACGGCCAGGCCAGCGTGTTCTGGGCCGAGCACGGCCCCTGCTACCGCTGCCTGTACCCGGAGGCCCCGCCGCCGGGCATGGTCCCCTCCTGCGCCGAGGGCGGCGTGCTGGGCGTGCTGTGCGCGTCCATCGGCTCGATCCAGGTCAACGAGGCGATCAAGCTGCTGGCCGGCATCGGCGAGCCGCTGCTCGGCCGGCTGATGATCTACGACGCCCTGGAGATGAACTACCGCCAGGTGAAGGTCCGCAAGGACCCGAACTGCGCCGTCTGCGGTGAGAACCCGACGGTCACCGAGCTGATCGACTACGAGGCCTTCTGCGGCGTCGTGTCGGAGGAGGCGCAGGCCGCCGCCGCCGGTTCGACCATCACCTCGCAGCAGCTCAAGCAGTGGCAGGACGACAAGGAGGACATCTACCTCATCGACGTCCGCGAGCCCGGCGAGTACGAGATCGTCAACATCCCCGGCGCGGTGCTGATCCCGAAGAACGAGTTCCTGATGGGCGACGCGCTGGAGAAGCTGCCGCAGGACCGGAAGATCGTGCTGCACTGCAAGTCGGGCGTGCGCTCGGCCGAGGTGCTGGCCGTGGTCAAGGCCGCGGGCTTCGGCAACGCCGTCCACCTGGGCGGCGGCGTGCTCGGCTGGGTGAACCAGATCGAGCCGCACAAGCCGGTCTACTAGGACGCGCACGGGGAAGGGCCCGCCGCGCCTTGGATTCCCAAGGTGACCGGCGGGCCCTTCCACGTGTCCGGGGGCGGCTCAGAGCGCGTTCCTGCGCTGGAGCACGTTGTAGGAGATCCAGCCCGGCAGCACCGGTAGCCAGAAGGTGAGCGCCCGGTAGAGGAAGACCGCCGGGGTGGCGACCGCGGGGGAGACGTCCGCGACGGTCAGGGCGCCGATCAGGGCGACCTCGACCGGGCCGATGCCGCCGGGGGTGGGGATCGCCGAGCCGGCCGCGTTGGCGGTCAGGAAGACCACCGCGACGGCCGAGAAGCTGACGTCGCCGCCGAAGGCCTGCACCGAGAAGTCCAGGCAGGCGGTGAAGGAGAGGGTCAGCAGCAGGATGCCGCCGAAGCCGGTGACCAGCTTGCTGGGCGTCTGCATCAGGTCGAGCATCCGCGGCACCACGCCGAAGAACAGCGAGCGCAGCCGGCCCAGCACGAACCGGCGCAGCGGCGCGACGGCGGCCACCACCAGGGCGAGCACGGCGGCGGTCAGCACGCCGATGATCACCGCGCGGGAGGCGGAGAGGTCCCCGTTGGTCTGGCTGCCGGTGATCAGGCCGAAGCTGAACAGCAGCAGCAGGTGCCCGGCCAGGCCGGCCAGCTGGGAGGCGCCGACCGAGGCCACCGCCTGGCCGGAGCGGATGCCGGCCTTCTGCAGGTAGCGGGTGTTGAGCGCGATGCCGCCGATCGCGGCGGGGGCGACCAGCTTGACGAAGGAGCCGGCCAGCTGGGCGGCGACGGTGCGCCGGAACGGCAGCTTCTCGGGCACGAAGCCGGTCAGGCTCATCGCGGCGGCGACGTAGCTGAAGGCGGCGGCGAGCAGGGCGGCCGCGGCCCAGGCCCAGTTCATCTGGGAGAGCTTCAGCTGGGCCGGCTTGATGGTGGTCAGGGCCAGGTAGGCGGCGAAGGTGAGCGCGATCACCATGATCAGGCTCTTCGGCTTCAGCCGTTCCAGCTTGGCCGGGGCCATCGGGGCCTCGGGGGCGATCTGGAGGATCTGGCCGCGGATGCGGCTCAGCAGGTCCTCGCCGGCCGCCGCGATGTCCTCCTCGGCCTGCTCCTGGGTGCGCTCGCCGGCCGCGACCTGCTCCAGCGCCCTGGCCCGGGCGGCGGCCTTGCGCTCCTTGGTGAGCTTGGCGAGGTCGACCCGGGTGGAGCGGCTCATCCCGACCGGCTGGAGCAGCGGCAGCGCCTGCGCCACCCGCTCGGCGCCGAGCACCGCGTTGGCGGTGGCGACGGCGCGCTCCGGGCCGATCCGCAGGGCGAAGGTGGTGAGCAGCTGGGCGACGTCGATCCGCAGGGTCAGGTCGGTGGCGGCGATGTCGCCGCCGGAGAGGTTGACCAGGCAGCCGGTCCGCCCGTCCACCACCAGCAGGGACTCGCCGGTGAGCCGGCGGTGGGCGATCCGGCGCTCGTGCAGGGCGGTCACCGACTGCCAGATCGAGGCCATCACCGGGTCGGTGACCTCCTCGTCGGCCAGCTCGTCCAGGGTGCGGCCCTCGACGTTCTCGTACACCAGGATCGCGGCGTCCGGGCCGAGCTCGGAGGTGGCGACCAGCTGCGGCGCGCGGGCGCCCGAGGCGGCCGCCGCGTACGCGATCAGGGCCTCCTGCTCCAGCGCCTGGCGCAGCGACTGGGGGCTGCGGCGCACCGCCACCGAGCGCAGCCGCAGCCGGCGCCAGGCCCGGTAGAAGAAGCCGGAGGCCTGCTGCTCGCGGTCGATGATGTGCACGTCCAGCGGGGGGCCGCCCTGCTGGGTGACCTGGTAGCGGCGGGTGCCGCCGGGGGCGTCGGGGGCGCGCATGGCACCGGCCGGGGTGAAGCCGACCTTGCGCAGGCCGATCATCAGGTGCTGGCCGGTGGGCCGGATGTTGGGCGAGCCGATCGCGTACAGCGTGCCGTACGCGACGGACCAGCCGGTCAGCACGGTGAGCAGCAGCGACAGCGGGGTGGTGTAGCCGCCGAGCAGCTCGGTGACTCCGCTGAAGACCACCACCACCCACAGGGCGACCCGCCAGCGCGGTCTGCTCGACATGCCGACGGCGGTCATGTAGGCGATCACCGGGGCGAGGTAGCCGTGCACCGGGTCGGTGAGGGTGCCGGTGCTGTCCAGCGGCAGCTGGGTCAGCGCGTCCCGGATGTGGTCGGAGGCGCCTTCGGCCACCCACCAGTCGATGCCGAGCGAGACGCCGTACGCCAGCACCGAGGCGAGCACGCCGTCGGCGACCCGCAGGCCGTCGCGTTTGATCAGCCGCTCGACCGCGAAGGCCAGCGGCACGGCGAGCACCGCGACGCTGGAGAGCAGGCCGGTGATGGTGGAGAACACCGCGGAGAAGTGCGGTGCGTTGGAGGCGATGTCCTGCTCGATGCCGGTGGTGGTCGAGGTGGCGATGCCGGCCAGCACGAAGACGGCGACGATCCCGAGGACGCCGGCCAGGAAGCGGATCAGGTCGGACGGGCGGTGCGCGCGGGCGGCGAGCAGCGGCTCGTCGACGTCCAGGTGCGGGGCCTCGTCCGGCGGCTCGGGCTCCCCGGGCGGGGCGGCGGGGGCCGCGGGCGCCGGGGCGCCGGTGGTCTCGGCCGGGGGCGGGCCGGGCTGCTCGGGGGTCTTCGCGGGTGCGGGGGTCTTGATCGTCCGGTCCTTGATCAGGGAGACTTCCGGCGTCGGCCCGGGTTCGGGCCGACCCTCGCCCCCGCTCCCGGGCGCCGACGGCACGGCGGCAGCGGACTCGTCGGAGTCCTTGTCCACGCCCACGTCAGCCGTCCCGGTCATCTGGTCTTGTCCTCGTATCACCACTCACCGCCCCGGAAGATGGTGGCATGCCCCGGCGCCCCGTGCGGGACAGGGGGCGGATCGGGCGCGGCGGATCGTACGGACGGGGCCGCGGGCGCGCCCCCGTAGGGAAGAATGCCGCAGGTGACGGACGCAACACACGACGGCCCTCCGGATGCCCTGCCGCCGTTCGCCGAACTGGTGCTCGACCTGACCGAGCGGATTCCACCCGGCCGGGTGATGACCTACGGCGACGTCGCCGAGTACCTCGGCCAGGGCGGCCCCCGACAGGTCGGCCGGGTGATGGCCCTGTACGGCGGCCCGGTGCCCTGGTGGCGGGTCGTCCGCGCGGACGGCCGGCTGCTGCCCGGGCACGAGCACCGCGCCCTCGACCACTACGGCGAGGAGGGCACCCCGCTGCGCGAACTCGCCGACCCGCCCCGGGTCGACCTCAAGCGGGCCCGCTGGGACGGTCGGCCGATTCCCTAGGGGGGCTTGACCGACGGCCGCCGCACGGACCGGACTGACAGCGCGGGACCGTAGGCTCGATACGGGCGGGCCCGACGCGGGCCCGCCCCGCCATGCCCCCTGTTCGACCCCAGGACCCGTTCGTGACCTCCCCGTACCGGCTCGTGCGCAGCCCGCTCGTCCAGCCCGACCCACCCGTGCTGGACGCCTACCAGCGCGCCGTGGTCGAGCACCCCGGCGGGCCGCTGCTGGTGCTGGCCGGGCCGGGCACCGGCAAGACCACCACCCTGGTCGAGGCGGTCGCCCGGCGGATCGAGGACGGCACCGACCCCGAGCGGATCCTCGTCCTCACCTTCAGCCGCAAGGCCGCGACGGAACTGCGCGACCGGATGTCCGGACGGCTCGGCGGCACCGCCGCCGCCCCCCAGGCCACCACCTTCCACTCCTACTGCTACGCCCTGCTGCGCGCCCACCAGGACCCGGAGGACTACGCCGAGCCGCTGCGGCTGCTCTCCGGCCCCGAACAGGACGTCATGGTCCGCGAACTGCTGGCCGGCGGCGCCGAGGACGCCAAGCTCGGCCTCGGCCGGATCGCCTGGCCGCTGGACCTGCGGGCCTGCCTGACCACCCGCGGCTTCGCCGACGAGGTCCGCGCCGTCCTCGCCCGCAGCCGCGAACTCGGCCTCGGCGAGGCCGAACTCGAGCGCTTCGCCCAGGGCGTCCAGCGCCCCGACTGGGCCGCCGCCGCGCACTTCCTCGCCGACTACCTCGACGTGCTCGACCTGCGCGGCGTCCTCGACTACGCCGAACTCGTCCACCGCGCCGTGCTGCTCGCCGAGCGCCCCGACGTCGCCGAGCAGCTGCGGCGGCGCTACGACGTCGTCTTCGTCGACGAGTACCAGGACACCGACCCCTCCCAGGTCCGGCTGCTGCGCCGGCTCGCCGGCGGCGGACGCGACCTCGTCGCGGTCGGCGACCCGGACCAGTCGATCTACGCCTTCCGCGGCGCCGACATCAACGGCATCCTCGACTTCCCGCAGACCTTCCGGCAGGCCGACGGCAGCCCCGCCGAGGTCAAGGTGCTGCGGGTCTCCCGCCGCTCCGGCGCCCTGCTGCTCGCCGCCTCCCGGGAGGTCGCCCGCCGGATGCCGATGGGCCGGCTGCCCGCCGACAAGCTCGCCCAGCACCGCGCCCTGCTGCCCTCCCGCGAAGGCGGCAGGGTCGAGGTCTACACCTACCCGACCCCCGGCGCCGAACTCGACTCGATCGCCGACCTGCTGCGCCGCGCCCACCTGGAGGACGGCGTGCCCTGGGGCGAGATGGCCGTGCTCGTCCGGGCCGGCGCCCGCTCCATCCCCGGCGTACGGCGGGCCCTCGGCGCGGCCGGCGTCCCGCTGGAGATCGACGGCGACGACCTGCCGCTGCGCGAGGAGCCGGCCGTCGCCCAGCTGCTGCTCGCCCTGCGGGTCTGCGCCGAACAGGCCGCCCGCGACAAGCAGGCCGACCCGGACGCCCCCGACCCGCTCACCACCGACCTGGCGCACGCCCTGCTCACCGGCCCGCTCGGCGGCCTCGACGGCTCCGACCTGCGCCGCCTCGGCCGCGCCCTGCGCGAGGAGGAACGCGCCGCGCTGCGCGCCGAGGCCAGGGCCCGCCTCCGGACCCCCGAGGGCGGGGCGGACGACGGGAGCGCGACGACCGACCCCGGCCCCGGCCCCGCCGCCGCCCCCCGCCCGGCCGGCGAACTGATCCGCGAGGCCCTCGCCGAACCCGAGCGCCTCGTCGCCCTCGACCCCGCGCACGCCCGCCGCGCCCGCGACCTCGGCACCCTGCTGCGCAAGGTCCGCGAACTGCTGGCCGGCGGCTGCACCGCCGAGGAGGCGCTCTGGGAGCTGTGGGACGGCAGCCGCCGCTGGCGCGAGCGACTGGAACGGGCCGCCCTGCGCGGCGGCGCGGCCGGCCGCAACGCCGACCGCGACCTGGACGCGCTCTGCGCCCTGTTCGAGACCGCCGCCCGCGCCGAGGAACAGGTCACCGGCCACCGCAGCGCCCTCGACCTGCTCGCCGAACTCGAAGCCCAGGACATCGCCGCCGACACCCTCACCGTCCGGACCGTGCGCCCCGAGGCGGTGCGGCTGATGACCGCCCACCGCTCCAAGGGCCTGGAGTGGCGCCTGGTCGTGGTGGCCGGCGTCCAGGACGGCCTCTGGCCCGACCTGCGCCGCCGCGGCTCCCTGCTGGAGGCCGACCGGATCGGCCGCGACGGCCTCGCCGAACCGCTCTCCCCGGGCGCGCTGCTCGGCGAGGAGCGCCGGCTCTTCTACGTCGCCGCGACCCGCGCCAAGGAACGGCTGATCGTCACCGCCGTCAAGGCCCCCGCCGACGACGGCGACGAACCGTCCCGCTTCCTGCGCGAGCTCTACCGCGAGGACGTCGACCCCAGGACCGGCAGGGTCGTCCGCCGCACCCCGCCGGTCACCGTCGAGGACGTCACCCACCGGCCGCGCCGCCCGCTGTCCGTTGCCGCGCTGGTCGCCGAACTGCGCGCCGTCACCGTCGACCCCGCCCGCTCGCCCGAACTGCGCCGCGCCGCCGCCGAACGCCTCGCCACCCTCGCCGCCGCCACCGACGAGGAGGGGCAGCCGCTGGTGCCCGCCGCCCGCCCCGAGCGCTGGTGGGGCCTGGACGACCCGACCGCCGCCGCCGAGCCGCTGCGCAGCGCCGACGCGCCCGTCCGGCTGTCCGGCAGCGGGCTGGAACAGCTGGAGAGCTGCTCCCTGCAGTGGTTCCTGGACAAGGAGGTCAAGGCGCGCGGCGCCGGCTCGGCCGCCCAGGGCTTCGGCAACGTGGTGCACGCCCTCGCCGACGAGGTCGGCTCCGGCCGCACCCCCGCCGACCTCGCCGTGCTCATGGAGCGGCTGGACACCGTCTGGGACGCGCTGGCCTTCGACGCGCCCTGGAAGTCCCAGCAGGAGAAGACCGAGGCCCGCGCAGCCCTGGAGCGCTTCCTCAACTGGCACGTCCTGGAGCGCGGCCGGGACCTCGTCGCCACCGAGCACGGCTTCGACGTCACCCTCGACGTCGGCGGCGTCTCGGTGCGCATCCGCGGCTCGATGGACCGGGTGGAGAAGGACGCCGCCGGGCGCGCCTACGTGGTCGACTTCAAGACCGGCAAGCAGATACCCACCGACAGGTCGCTGCCCGAGCACAAGCAGCTCGCCGTCTACCAGCTCGCCGTCCGGGCCGGCGCCCTCAACGAGCTGCCCGGCTTCCCCGGGCACCCGCCGGACACCGGCGGCGCCGAACTCGTCCACCTGCGCGAGCCCGCCGCCAAGGCCGCCCAGGACACCCCCAAGGTGCAGCACCAGGAGCCGCCGCAGGGCGAGCCCTGGATCGAGAACCTGCTCGCCGAGGCGGCCGGGAAGGTCCTCGCCGAGCGCTTCGTCCCGCAGACCGGCGGCGGCTGCGACCGCTGCACCTTCCGCCGCAGCTGCTCCGCCCAGCGCGACGGGGCGCAGCTCGTGGAGTGAATCCTGTCCGACGCTCCGGTTACGGTTGCGGGGTGACCGCCGTGCTCAGCCATCCCGACCAGCTCAAGGAGCTGCTCGGCATCCCGTTCAACCGGGAGCAGATGGCGGCCGTCGGAGCCCCCCTGGAGCCGGCCGTGATCGTCGCCGGCGCGGGCTCCGGCAAGACCACGGTGATGGCCGCCCGGGTGGTCTGGCTGGTCGGCTCCGGCGCGGTCCGGCCCGAGGAGGTGCTCGGCCTCACCTTCACCAACAAGGCCGCCGGCGAGCTCTCCGAGCGGGTGCGCGCCTCCCTCCTGCGGGCCGGGGTCGTCGACCGGGACGGCGCCGAGCCGCTCGGAGACCCGGAGATCTCCACCTACCACGCCTTCGCCGGGCGCCTGCTCAAGGAGCACGGCCTGCGGATCGGCATCGAACCGGACGTCCGGCTGCTCGCCGACGCCACCCGCTTCCAGCTCGCCGCCAAGGTGCTGCGCACCGCCCGCGGCCCGTTCCCCGCCCTCACCGGCACCTTCGCCAACCTGGTCGCCGACCTGACCGCACTGGACGGCGAGCTCGCCGAGCACCTGGTCGAGCCGCAGGCCCTGCGCGAGTTCGACGAGCGGCTGCTGGACACCCTCGCCACCGTCAAGCTCACCAACGACGACCTGCGGGCCGTCCCGGCCACCGCCCGGGCCCGGCTGGAGCTGCTGCGCCTCGTCGAGGACTACCGGCGCCGCAAGCGCTCCGCCGGGCTGATGGACTTCGGCGACCAGATCGCCGCCGCCGCCCGCCTCGCCCAGCAGCGCCCGGAGGTCGGCGAGCTGCTGCGCGGCCAGTTCAAGGTGGTGCTGCTGGACGAGTACCAGGACACCTCGGTCGCCCAGCGGCTGATGCTCGCCGGCCTGTTCGGCGCCCCCTCCGACGGCGCCGGCACCGGCAGCGGCCACCCGGTGACCGCCGTCGGCGACCCCTGCCAGGCGATCTACGGCTGGCGCGGCGCCTCGGTGGCCAACCTCGACGAGTTCCCCCGGCACTTCCCGAAGGCCGACGGCCGCCCCGCCGACCGCTACGCGCTCAGCGAGAACCGCCGCAGCGGCGGCCGCCTGCTCGCCTTCGCCAACGAACTCGCCGCCCCGCTGCGGGAGATGCACGAGGGCGTGGAGGCGCTGCGCCCGGCCCCCGGCGCCGAGCGGGACGGCTACGTGCGCGCGGCGCTGCTGCCCACCCACGCCGAGGAGGTCGACTGGCTGGCCGACTCGATCGCCCACCTGGTGCGCACCGGCACCGCGCCCGGCCGGATCGCCGTGCTGTGCCGCGGCGGCGCGGCCTTCCCGGACATCCACGCCGCGCTGGTCGCCCGGGAGGTGCCGGTCGAGGTGGTCGGCCTCGGCGGGCTGCTGCAGCTGCCCGAGGTGGCCGACCTGGTGGCGGTCTGCGAGGTGCTGCAGGACCCGACCGCCAACGCCGCACTGGTGCGCCTGCTGATCGGCCCGCGCTGGCGGATCGGCCCGCGCGACCTCGCCCTGCTCGGCCGCCGGGCCGCCGACCTGGTGCGCACCGACCACCCCGAGGGCGTCGAGGCGCTGGCCGCGGCCGTCGCCGAGGCCGACCCGACCGAGGTGGTCTCGCTGGCCGACGCGGTGGAGACCTTCCTCGACGCCTCGGCCGGTGACGAGGGGAAGCCCGACGACCTGCCGTTCTCCGCCGAGGCGCGGGTGCGCTTCGCCCGGCTCGCCGCCGAGCTGCGCGACCTGCGCCGCTCGCTCGCCGACCCGCTGATGGACGTGCTGCACCGGGTGCTGTCCGTCACCGGCCTGGAGGTCGAACTCGCCGCCTCCCCGCAGGCCCTGGCCGCCCGGCGGCGGGAGACCCTGCACGCCTTCCTGGACGTCGCCGCCTCCTTCGCCGACCTCGACGGCGACCCGGGCCTCGCCGCCTTCCTCGGCTTCCTGCGCGCCGCCCAGGAGTACGAGCGCGGCCTGGACAGCAGCCTGCCCGGCGGCGAGGACACCGTGAAGGTGCTCACCGCGCACAAGTCCAAGGGCCTGGAGTGGGACGTGGTCGCCGTCCCCGGCCTGGTACGGGGCGCGTTCCCGTCGTCCAGCCCGCGCGAACGCTGGACGAGCACCAAGCGCGTGCTCCCACACGCCCTGCGCGGCGACGCCGAAACGCTGCCCGACGTGCGCGGCGGGTGGAACGGGAAGTCGATGACGGCCTTCAAGAAGGAGCTGGCCGACCACTCCGCCGTCGAGGAACTGCGCCTGGGCTACGTGGCGTTCACCCGCCCCCGGTCGCTGCTGCTGGCCTCCGGGCACTGGTGGGGGCCGAGCCAGAAGACCGTCCGCGGCCCGTCCGACTTCCTGGAGCGGCTGCGCGAGCACTGCGAGCGGCCCGGCGCCGGCGAGGTCGAGCACTGGGCCGAGCAGCCGGAGAAGGGCGCCGAGAACCCGGCGCTGGCCTCCCCGGTCGAGCGCCCCTGGCCGCTGCCGCTGGACCCGGCCGCCCAGCACGCCCGCCGCCGGGTCGCCGAGGTGGTGCGCGCGCGGGTGGCGGGCGCGACGGCCCCCGAGGCCGAGGAGCTGACCTCCGAGGACCAGCGCCAGGTCGCCTCCTGGGACCGCGATCTGACCGCGCTGCTGGGCGAGTTGGAGCGCTCCCGGCGCACCGCGCGGGACGTTCCGCTGCCCGCCTCGCTGTCCGCCACCCAGCTGCTGCGCCTCGCCGCCGACCCGGACGGCTTCGCGCACGAGCTGGCCCGTCCGATGCCGCGCCCCCCGCAGCCGGCGGCCCGGCGCGGCACCCGCTTCCACGCCTGGGTGCAGTCCCGGATCGAGCCGCTGCTGCTGGTCGAGCCCGGCGCGCTGCCCGGCGCCGACGACGACGGCATCGAGGACGAGCAGGACCTGGAGCGGCTCAAGGAGGCGTTCCTGCGCACCCCGTACGCGCAGCGCAAGCCCCACCGGGTGGAGGCGCCGTTCCAGCTGGTGCTGGCGGGACGGGTGGTGCGGGGACGGATCGACGCGGTCTACCGGGAAGATGACGCGTTGTCGGAATCCGGTGGTGCGTCACGCTACGAAGTGGTGGACTGGAAGACCCACCGGGAGGAGACCGCCGACCCGTTGCAGCTCGCGGTCTACCGGCTGGCCTGGGCCGAGCACGCGGGCGTCGATCCCGAGCAGGTCACGGCTTCCTTCCTGTACGTCCGCAGCGGACGAATCGTCCGTCCCGCAGGACTTCCCGACCGAAAAGAGTTGGAACGGCTCCTGATCGGGAACAGTGACTATTGAGTCACACAGAGCATCCAAGTCATCACGCCAGTGCCCGAAACCTGTGCGTCATGCACGTTTCGCGCCTATTGTGGGGTCGGTAACCGGTCAACCCCCGTGCTCCGGCCGCCAGCGAGGCCCGTATTCCCTGACCCTCAGTCATCACCGCAGGTGCCCTCGGGCATCGGCGTCTTCTGCTGGAGAGACCGAAGTTGAGCGCGACCGGATGGATCAGAGAGCGGTTCACCGGGCCGACACCGGGGCCCGCTCCGCGCGCGACCGGCACCTGGCCGAGGACGGCGCTGGCGCTGCCGTTCATCGGCATGGTGCTGATCGTCGCCCTCGACTACCTCAGCGGCACCGAGGTGACGGTCGAACCGGCCCTCACCGCCGTACCCGCGCTGGCCGCCGTGGTCAGCCGCCGAACCTGGTACCCGCTCGCCATCGGTCTGGGCACCGAGGCGGCGGCCTTCCTGATGGCCTTCCGCAGCGACACGCTCGGCGAATCCGTGCACGCCGCCAGCGTCTTCGCGATCCTGCTCGTCGCCGCGATCGGCTGGGTCAGCGCCACCCTGAGACTGCGCCAGGAACAGGCGTTGGCCGACGCCCAGCTGGTCGCCTCGATCGCCCGCCGGGTGCTGCTGCGGCCCGTCCCCGAACGGGTCGGCACCGTCCGGGCGGCCGTCCACTACGAGGCCGCCGCCGCGCACGCCCGGATCGGCGGCGACCTCTACGAGGTGGTCAACACCCGGCACGGGGTGCGGGCCGTGGTCGGGGACGTCCGCGGCAAGGGCCTCGGCGCGGTGGAGACGGCCGCCGCCGTGCTCGGCGCCTTCCGCGAGGCGGCCCACCAGGAGGCCGCCCTGGACCGGGTGGCCGGCTGGCTGGCCGTCAGCCTCGACCGCGCCCTGCACGAGAACGACCACCCGGGCGTGGAGGAGGAGTTCGTCACCCTGGTGCTGATCGGCGTCCGCCCCGACGGCGCCGCGGAGATCGTCAACTGCGGCCACCCGGCCCCGCTGCTGCTGCGCGGCGGCGAGGTCAGCCCGCTCGAACTCGCCGAGACCGTACCGCCGCTGGGCGTCCTCGACCCGGCCGACGTCCGCCCGCCGGTGCACCGGCTGCTGCTCCAGGGCGAGGACCGGGTGCTGCTGTTCACCGACGGGGTGATCGAGGCCCGCGACCGGGCCGGCGTCTTCTACCCGCTCGCCGAACGCCTCCCGCGCTGCGCCGCCGGCCGCCCGGCCGACGTGCTGCAGCGCCTGCACGAGGACGTGGTGCGCCACGTCGGGCGCCAGCTCGGCGACGACGCGGCCATGCTGCTGCTCCAGTTCGACCCGCCGCCCGCGCTCGGGCCCGGAGCACCCCGGGGCGCGGCCACCGTCCACCTCCCGCAGCAGGCCGGGGTCCTGGCGCGCCACTGAGGATCCAGAGGCCTTACAGGGACACCTCGACCAGCAGCGGGCGGTGGTCCGACACCACCGCGCGCGGCGCCGCCGCCGGGCCGACCGCCGTGCGCGGCACACCGATCGCCAGCACGTGGTCGAACTGCACCGCGGGCCGGTGCGAGGGGTAGGTCGGCGTGCGCGCCAGGTCGTACCAGCCCTGCAGGCGCGGCCGCGGCTCGCGCACCCGGCGCCGGCGCGGCTCGGCCAGCGCGGGCCGGGCCCGCCGGGCCGCCCGCAGCTCGCGCACCCGCGCCCGCGGCGCGGTGCGCTCCAGCGCCGTCGCCCCGCCGAGCACCGTCCGCGGCACGGCGCCGACCAGGTTGAAGTCGCCCAGCACCAGGTACGGCCGGGGCAGGTCGGCGATCCAGCGCCGGATGCCGGCCAGCTGCGCCATGTTCCAGCCGGGGACGAAGGACAGGTGTGCCGCCACCACGGTGAACGGCCCGTGCTCGCCCTCCAGGACGGCCGCCAGCGCCGCCCGCGGCTCGTCCGGCACCGGGGTCAGCCCGCGCCGCCCGGCCACCCGCAGCGGCAGCCCGAACGGGGCCGGGGCGAACCGGCGGGCCCGCCAGTGCCGCACCGGAAGCCTCGTCAGCAGCGCCGTCCCGTACGAGGGCGCGGCGCCGTCGCCGACCTCGTCCGGCCCGTACACCCGCAGGCCGACCGGACCGGACGGCTCCGGCACCCAGCCCGCGACCGGCGCCGGGCGGCCGTGCAGCGCGGCGGCGAAGCGCCAGTCCTTGGCGCCCATCGCCGCGGCGGCCACCGCCGCCTGGTCGGTGAGGCCGGAGCGCGCCTGGTGGCGGTCCACCTCCTGGAGCGCCAGCACGTCGGCGTCCAGCGCGGCCACCGCCTCGGCCAACGGCCCGCCGGGGTCGGACGGGTAGGGCCGCGGCGCGCCGTCCGGGGCGAGCGGCTGTCCGTGCAACAGGTTGAAGGTGGCGATGCGCAACTGGCTCACACCGCACGACGGTACCCGGTCCCCGGGGGAGGGGGGCCCGGCTTGAGGTGGTAGGGCATACCGGGTATACATACTCGGTATGTCCATCCGTCACGGTCTGCTCGCCCTGCTCGACCAGGGCCCGCGCTACGGCTACCAGCTGCGCACCGAGTTCGAGGCGCGCACCGGCGCCACCTGGCCGCTCAACGTCGGGCAGGTCTACACCACGCTGTCGCGACTGGAGCGCGACGGGCTGGTCGAGCCCGCGGGGGAGGACGGCGAGGGCCACCAGTTCTACGCCGCCACCGACGCCGGCCGGGAGGAGCTGCGGTCCTGGTTCGACACCCCGGTGCCCCGGACCAACCCCCCGCGCGACGAACTGGCGATCAAGCTCGCCATGGCGGTCACCGTCCCCGGAGTGGACGTCTCCGCCGTCGTCCAGGGCCAGCGCCGGCACAGCATCAAGGCGCTCCAGGACTACACCCGGCTCAAGGGCCGGGCCCTCGCCGGGGAGAAGCGCCCCGGCGTGGTGCCCTCCGCCAGCAACGACCTCGCCTGGCTGCTCGTCCTCGACCAGCTGATCTTCCAGACCGAAGCGGAGATCCGCTGGCTCGACCACTGCGAGACCCGGCTCGCCCAGCAGGCCGAGCTCCTGCAGGCCCGCACCGCCGAGGCCGCCCGCGACGACGGCGCGCCCGCGAAACGCGGCCGCCGCCTGCGGGCCTGAGCCCACCGCTCGAGTCCACCGCTCGAGTCCACCGCCCGAGCGCATCGCTCGAGCCCACCGCTCGAGTCCACCGCTCGAGTCCACCGCCTGATTCCGCGCGTGTGAGTCCGCGCGCCACCCGAACCACCAGGCTCGGCCCGACTCCGAGCCCACACCCAGCACAAGGGGGGAATTCGTGTCCCACACCCAAGAGGCCCGGCAGATGCCGGTGCTCCACCTGGAGAACGTCACCCGGGTCCACGGCCACGGCGCCGCCGAGGTCCAGGCCCTGCGCGGCGTCGACCTCAAGGTCCACCCCGGCGAGTTCGTCGCCGTCATGGGCCCCTCCGGGTCCGGCAAGTCGACCCTGCTCACCCTGGCCGGCGGCCTGGACACCCCGAGCGGCGGCCAGGTCCTGGTCGAGGGCGTCGCCCTCGGCGGCCTCAACCGCAAGAAGCTCGCCCAGGTCCGCCGCCGTTCCGTCGGCTACGTCTTCCAGGACTACAACCTGATCCCGGCGCTGACCGCCGCCGAGAACATCTCGCTGCCGCGCGAACTCGACGGGCTGTCCACCCGCGCCGCCCGCCGCGAGGCCCTCGTCGCCCTGGAGGAGCTCGGCATCCCCGAGCTCGCCGACCGCTTCCCCGACGACATGTCCGGCGGCCAGCAGCAGCGCGTCGCCATCGCCCGCGCCCTGATCGGCGACCGCCGCCTCGTCCTCGCCGACGAGCCCACCGGCGCCCTCGACTCCACCACCGGCGAAGCCGTGCTCGCCGTCCTGCGCGCCCGCTGCGACGCCGGCGCCGCCGCCATGATGGTCACCCACGAGGCCCGGCACGCCGCCTGGGCCGACCGGGTCGTCTTCCTGCGCGACGGCCGGATGGTCGACGAGTCCGTCAGCCAGGACGCCGCCAGCCTGCTCGTCACCGCCGCCGGCAACGCCCTGAAGGTGGACGAGTGAAGCTCAGCGCCTGGCGGGTCGCCCTGCGCATAGCCCGCCGCGACGCCCTGCGCGCCAAGGGCCGCAGCGCCCTCGTCATCGCCATGGTCGCCCTGCCCGTCCTGGGCGTCACCGGCGCCGACGTCGTCTTCCGCAGCGCCGAGCTCACGCCCACCGAACACGTGGCGAGGCTCGTCGGCCAGTCCGCCGGCGAACTGAGCCTGGTCCAAGCCGGCTCCACCGTCAAGCAGGCGCCGGACCCCGACAAGGGCTTCACCGTCAAGGACCCCAAGGACGACGCCAAGGAGGGCGAAGCCCCCGCGTACACCCCCGTCCAGCGGCGCTCCCTGGACACCGCCCCCGCCGAGCTGGCCCGCCAGCTGCTCCCGGCCGGCGCCGTCCTGGTGCCGGAGCTCTCGGGCCCGTACACCGCCGCGAGCAGCGCCCAGGGCCTGCTCAGCACCCGGGTCGGCGAGGCCGACCTGACCGACCCGGTCTGGCGGGGCCGGGTGAACCTGGTCCAGGGCCGCGCCCCGGCCGCCGACACCGAGGCCGCCGTCACCACGGACTTCCTCAAGCGCTCCGGCCTCAAGGTCGGCGACAAGACCGCCGTCCGCGGCCTGGAGTCCGCCCCCTTCACCATCAGCGGCGCCTACGAGTACCCCGGTGAGCTGCGGGCCACCGAACTGACCGCCCGCCCCGGCACCCTGCTGGAGCGGCTCGCCAAGGCCACCAAGGCGGACAACCCCCGCGAGGCCGGCACCGAGACCTCCCGCTGGCTGGTCAAGCTCCCGGCCGGGGCCGCGCTCGACTGGAACAAGGTCAAGGAGGTCAACGAGTACGGCTTCATCCTGGCCTCCCGCGCCGTCCTGCTCGACCCGCCGGCCCGCGCCGAGGTCCCCTACTACGTCGAGCAGAAGTCGAGCGGCGGCGAGGAGACCTCCTACCTCAACCGGACCGACGTCGTCATCCTCGCCACCGTCGTCGGCATGGCCCTGCTGGAGATCGTCCTCCTCGCGGGCCCCGCCTTCGCCGTCGGCGCACGGCGCTCGCGGCGGCAGCTCGGGCTGCTGGCCGCGGCCGGCGGTGAACGCGCCAACGTCCGCTCGGTCGTGCTCGGCGGCGGCATCGTCCTCGGCGTCACCGGCGCCCTGGTCGGCCTCGGCCTGGGCGTCGGCCTGGTCGCCCTGCTGCGCACCAGTGCCGAGGACTACTCCGGCAAGCGCTTCGGCCACTTCAACCTGCAGCCGCTCGACCTGCTCGGCATCCTCCTGGTCGGCCTCGTCACCGGCCTGCTGGCCGCCGTCGTGCCCGCCGTCCAGGCCTCCCGCCAGGACGTCGTCGCCGCGCTGACCGGCCGCGACACGCTCAAGCCGCCGAGCCGCAAGCTCGCCGTCCTCGGTCTGCTGATGCTCGGCGGCGGCGCCGCCCTCGCCCTGTTCGGCGCGACCAGCGGCATCGGCAACCGCAGCGTCGCCGTCCTCGGCGGCTCGGTCGTCGCGGAGCTCGGCATGGTCGTCCTGACGCCCTACCTGGTCGGGCTCTTCGGCCGGCTCGGCCGCTGGCTCTCGCTCGGCCCCCGGCTCGCCCTGCGCGACTCGGTGCGCCACCGCGGCCGCACCGCGCCCGCCGTGGCCGCCGTGATGGCCGCCGTCGCCGGCTCCGTCGCGGTCAGCGTCTACATGGCCAGCTACGAGGAGCAGAACCGGCGCGACTACGTCGCCTCCGGGCCCTCCAAGGCCGTCATGCTCGGCAGCGGCTGGATGACCGACGCCGACAGCAAGCTGCTGCCGCAGGCGCGCGAGGCCGTCGAACGCAGCATCCCCGACCTCGGCCAGCGCGCCGACGTCCAGCGCGTCGAGCCCAAGGGCAACTGCCCCGACGGCAGCTTCTGCGGCTACATCAGGGTCGAGGTGCCCAAGGCGGACCGCTGCCCCGCCCTCGACCCGACCAACGAGCTCGACCCCGCGGAGCACTACCGGATCATGGGGACGGACCCGCGCTGCAAGTCGGACAACCGCCGCAGCACCCCGTACACCGCGCTGGTCGCCGGCGACGCCACCCTGCTGCGCAACCTCTACGGCGTCACCGACCAGGGGGCCGGCCAGGCCCTCGCGGCCGGCAAGGCCGTGGTGTTCGACCCCCGGTACCTCAAGGACGGCAAGCTCGCCCTCCAGTACACCCTTCCGGTCCACCCCGATTCGAGCGGCAACTCCCGGGAGAAGCCGGTCACCACCGAGATCGCCGTGGACGCCGTCCTCGTCGACTCCTCGGAGCCCGCCCCGGGCCAGGCCGTGGTCAGCCCGGCCACCGCGGCCCGGCTCGGCTTCGCCACCGCTCCGGCCGGCTCGGTCTGGCTGCCCGCCGCGATGCCCTCCGACGGCGCCCAGCAGAAGGCCGACGGCGCGATCGCCAAGCTCACCGACCACACGATGCTCAAGATCGAACGCGGCTACGAGTCCCGGGCCGGACTGATCCAGCTCGGCCTGAACGTCTTCGCCGCGATCGTCGCCCTCGGCGCGGCCGGCATCGCCACCGGACTGGCCGCCGCCGACTCCCAGCGCGACCTGACCACCCTCGCGGCGGTCGGCGCCGAACCCCGCATCCGGCGCTCGCTGTCCGGCTTCCAGTGCGGGGTGATCGCCGCCATGGGCGCCCTGCTCGGCGCGGTCTGCGGCGTGGTGCCGGGGGTGGCGCTGCGCAAGGTCGAGGCCGCGACGGGCGGCTACCCCGGGATGAGCGCCGCCGAGCTGGCCAACAAGGCGATCGTGGTCTTCCCGTGGCCCACCATCGCCGCCACCGTGGTGCTGCTGCCGCTGCTCGCGGCCGGCCTGGCGGCCGTGATGACCCGCTCGCGGATCACCCTGCTGCGCCGCTCGGGCTGAGCCCGGCGCACCCGTCCGTCACCCCCGTCGCGCACCCCTGCCGCGGCGGGGGTGACGCATGTTACAGAGCCGGGAGCGCCCGGCAGCCGGACGGCCGGGGCGGGCACCCGCACGGGCGAACTACAGTCGTCGGTATGACGAGAACCCCGGACAGCGTCGTCCGCTCCTACATCGACCAGCACCAGGCCGCGTTCCTCGCCGACCTCTCCGAGTGGCTGGCCATCCCCTCCGTCTCCGCCGACCCGGCCCGGGCCGGCGAGGTGCGGCGCTCGGCCGAGTGGCTGGCCGCCAAGCTGGGGGAGACCGGCTTCCCGGTCGCCGAGGTGTGGGAGACCGACGGACTGCCGGCGGTGTTCGCCGAGTGGCCCTCCGGGGACCCGTCCGCGCCGACCGTCCTGGTCTACGGGCACCACGACGTGCAGCCCGCGGCCCGGGAGGACGGCTGGGAGACCGAGCCGTTCACCCCGACCGTGGTCGACGGCCGGCTGTACGCGCGCGGCGCCGCCGACGACAAGGGCCAGGTGTTCTTCCACACCCTGGGGGTGCGCGCCCACCTGGCCGCCACCGGCCGCACCGCGCCGGCCGTCAACCTCAAGCTGCTGATCGAGGGCGAGGAGGAGTCCGGCTCGCCGAACTTCGCCGACCTGGTCCGGCGCGAGGCCGGGCGGCTGGCCGCCGACGTGGTCGTCATCTCGGACACCGGCATGTGGTCCGCGACCACGCCGACCGTCTGCACCGGCATGCGCGGCCTGGCCGACGCCCAGATCGACCTGTACGGGCCGGACACCGACATCCACTCCGGCTCCTTCGGCGGCGCCGTCCCCAACCCGGCCCAGGTCGCGGCCGAGCTGGCCGCCGCCCTGCACGACGCCGACCGCAGGGTCGCGATCCCGGGCTTCTACGACGGCGTCGTCGAGCTGACCGGGACCGAGCGCGAGCTGTTCGCCGAGCTGCCCTTCGACGAGGAGCAGTGGCTGCGGGTCGCCAAGTCGTACGGCACCCGCGGCGAGGCCGGCTACTCCACCCTGGAGCGGATCTGGGCCCGCCCGACCGCCGAGGTCAACGGCATCTGGGGCGGCTACACCGGCCCCGGCGGCAAGACCATCGTCCCCGCCTCGGCGCACCTCAAGCTGTCCTTCCGGCTGGTCGCCGGGCAGGAGGTGGAGCAGGTCCGCGAGGCGGTGCGGGACTGGGTGGCCGGGCGGGTGCCCGAGGGCGTCCGGTACGAGCTGGTCTTCCCCGGCGCGACCCGGCCCTGCCTGACCCCGCTGGACCACCCGGCGCTCCAGTCCACCGTCCGGGCGATGGGGCGGGCCTTCGAGCAGAAGATCCTCTTCACCCGCGAGGGCGGCTCCGGCCCGGCCGCCGACCTCCAGGACGCGCTGGGCGCGCCGGTGCTGTTCCTCGGCATCTCGGTGCCCTCGGACGGCTGGCACTCGGTCAACGAGAAGGTCGAGCTGGACCTGCTGGCCAAGGGCGTGGAGACGGCCGCGTACCTCTGGGGCGACCTGGCCGAGAACTTCCGGCCGGGGGCATGACGCCCACCGCGCGCACCATGGCAGCCAGATCACTCATCCGGATGATTCACCACGTGGGGATGGAACAGACGTGAGCACCGTGCCTGAGACCGAGCGCCCGCTGCCCCTGGCCCTGGCCCGGTCCGGGGTGGACCGGGCGGCCGAGCACCGCCTCGACGAGCCCTGGCTGGCGGCCGCCTGGAGCCACCCGAACACCCGGGTGCTGCCGATCGCCGGCGGCGAGGCGTTCGTGGTCGACACCGCGCAGGGCACCGAACTCGTGCTGATGCCCTCCTTCGAGGCCCCGCAGACCGGCGACCGGTACTTCCTCGGCACCGACCAGGACGGCGTCTCGTACTTCGCGCTGGCCGGCGAGAGCCTGCCCGGGCGGCTGGACGGCGACGCCCGGCCGGCCGGGCTGCGCGAGGTCGGCGGGCTGCTGTCCGACCGGGACGCCGGGCTGCTGGTGCACGCCGTGGCGCTGGAGCACTGGCACCGGCTGCACAGCTTCTGCTCGCGCTGCGGGCACCCGACCGAGAAGGCCGGCGCCGGGCACGTGCGGCGCTGCACCTCCTGCGCGGCCGAGCACTACCCGCGCACCGACCCGGCGGTGATCATGGTGATCACCGACGAGCAGGACCGCTGCCTGCTCGGCCGCCAGGCGCTGTGGCCGGAGGGCCGCTGGTCGACGCTGGCCGGCTTCGTCGAGCCGGGGGAGTCGATCGAGCAGGCGGTGGCCCGCGAGGTGCACGAGGAGGCGGGCGTCAAGGTCGGCGAGGTGCGCTACGTGGCCAGCCAGCCCTGGCCGTTCCCGTCCAGCCTGATGCTCGGCTTCCTGGGCCGGGCGCTGCCCGGCGGCACCGAGATCACCGTGGACGGCGAGGAGCTGGCCGAGGCGCGCTGGTTCTCCCGCGAGGAGCTGCGCGCCGGGATGGAGGCGGGCGAGATCCTGCCGCCGTCCGGCATCTCGATCGCCCGGCACCTGGTCGAGCTCTGGTACGGGGAGCCGCTGCCCTCGGCGGCGCGCTGGTAATCCAGGACGAAAGGGGGGCGCGTGGTCAATTCCATGCGCCCCCCTTTTCCTCTCCAACCCCTTCCCGAATTCACCACGACCAGCTGTTCGTATCCGGACGGGCCAGTTCTGCTACCGGGAGGGGTCGGCGCGGGGGCGCATTCAACCCGCTCGGACGATATTGCCGGAAACGGCTGATACCGGCTCACCGCGCTCGCTACATTCACGAGGGTGACAATCCCCCGGGGCACCGCCCAATCCCCCAAATACCAGCGCCTCGCCGCCGACCTGCGCCGCCGGATCGCCGAGGGCGAGTTCACCGCCGACGCCGCCCTGCCGGTCGAGAGCGAACTGGAGCGCCAGTACGGCGTCGCCCGCAACACCGTCCGGCTCGCCGTCGACGTCCTGGTCAACGAGGGCCGCCTGGTCCGCCTCCAGGGCAAGGGCACGTACCTGCGCGAACACCCCGTCCTGGACCACCGCGCCTACGGTCCCGGCCTGACCCCCGCGCCGCGCGACTGCCTCGCCGCGCCCTCCGACGTCTACCTCGGCGAGGCCGCCGAAGCCGGGCGGGAACTCGGCACCGACTTCGAGATGATGATCGTCCGGGCCCGGGTGGACATCGCCGAACGGCTCGGGCTGCGCCCCGGCGAGGCCATCGTGGTCCGCCGCCAGCTGCGGCTGCTCGACCGCGAGCCGTACTCCATCGAGGAGAGCCACTACCGGGCCGGCCTCGCCGCCGGCACCCCGCTGATGGAGCCCGACCCCGTCGAGGGCGGCGACGAGGCGGTGCTCGCCACCCTCGGACGCACCGAGATCGGCGCGGTGGACCACCTGGTCGCGCGGATGCCGGGCCCCGAGGAGGCCCAGTGGTTCCAGGGCGGCCCCGGCGTGCCGCTGATGGTGCAGACCCGCGTCACCTACGACCGGCGCGGGCCGGTGCGGGTCATCGAGACCCGCTACTCGGCCGACCGCAGCCGGCTCGTCTACGGCGTCGGCGACCTCGGCGCCCGCACCACCCTGCCCGCGCCCGCCGCGCCCGTCGACCCGGCCCGGGCCGACGCGCCGTGACGCGCGCCGGCCCCGGCGGCCCGGGCCCCGCGGGCCCGGGTCGGGGCCGGTCGGGCCCGGGCCCGGCGGGTTCGCGCCCGGCGGGTGTGGACCCGGTGAGGTCAGGACGCCAGGGCCTTCTTGACCTGCAGCAGGCTCGGGTTGGTCATCACAACCCGCTCGCCGCCGCCCACCGGCGTCACCAGCACCGTCGGGACGGTCTGGTTCCCGTTGTTCACCGACTCGACGAAGGACGCCGACGCCGGGTCCTCCTCGATGTTGATCTCGGTGTAGCCGATGCCTTCACGGTCCAGCTGGCTCTTGAGTCGGTTGCAGTACCCACACCAGGTCGTGCTGTACATCGTCACGGTGCCGGACATCGAGGGGGCTCCTTCGAAAGAGGGGGGCGTACGGTCTCCGGCAGGAACGTCCACCGGGCGGCGGACATTCCGGAGCGCCGTCGACCGTCGCGCGGAGTGATCATCCTGCGATCGCACCGGGCCTGTGGACAACCCCGTCCGCGATGTCCCCCCGGGCTGAGAGGATGGAACGCATGCAGGAAGACCTCTTGAGCGGCAGCCCCTACGACGGCCCCCACGGCTCCCCCTGGGCCGACCCCGGTGCCGACACGGGCCCGGACGCGGTGCTCGCCGGGCTCGACCCCGAGCAGCGCGCCGTCGCCACCGCCCTGCACGGTCCCGTCTGCGTCCTGGCCGGCGCCGGCACCGGCAAGACCCGCGCCATCACCCACCGGATCGCCTACGGCGTGCGCAGCGGCGTCTACCACCCCCAGCAGGTCCTCGCCGTCACCTTCACCGCCCGCGCCGCCGGCGAGATGCGCGGCCGGCTGCGCCAGCTCGGCGCCGACGGCGTCCAGGCCCGCACCTTCCACGCCGCCGCGCTGCGCCAGCTCCAGTACTTCTGGCCGCGCGCCGTCGGCGGCCCCGTCCCCCAACTCCTGGAACGCAAGGTCCAGCTCGTCGCCGAGGCCGCCGGCCGCTGCGGCCTGCGCGTCCAGCGCACCGAACTGCGCGACCTCACCGCCGAGATCGAATGGGCCAAGGTCACCCAGATCGCCCCCGAGGACTACCCCGCGGCCGTCGCCAAGTCCGGCCGCGAGGCCCCCCGCGACCCGGCCGAGACCGCCCAGGTCTACCGCGTCTACGAGGAGGCCAAGAGCCGCCGCGGCAGCATGGACTTCGAGGACGTCCTGCTGCTCACCGCCGCCATCCTGGAGGACCGCCCGGACATCGCCGACCAGGTCCGCTCCCAGTACCGGCACTTCACCGTCGACGAGTACCAGGACGTCTCCCCGCTCCAGCAGCGCCTGCTCGACCGGTGGACCGGCCCCGACGGCGGCGCCAGCCTCTGCGTCGTCGGCGACGCCAGCCAGACCATCTACTCCTTCACCGGCGCCACCCCCGACTACCTGCTCAACTTCCGCACCCGGCACCCCGAGGCGACGGTGGTCAAGCTGGTCCGCGACTACCGCTCCACCCCCCAGGTCGTCCACCTCGCCAACGGACTGCTCGCCCAGGCGCGCGGCGAGGCCGCCCGGCACCGCCTGGAGCTCGTCTCCCAGCGCGAGGCCGGCCCCGAGCCGGTCTACACCGAGTACGAGGACGAGCCCACCGAGGCCGAGACCACCGGCCGCCGGATCAAGGACCTGCTCGCCGCCGGGGTGCGCGCCAGCGAGATCGCCGTGCTGTTCCGCACCAACGGCCAGTCCGAGGTCTACGAGCAGGCCCTCGCCGACCTCGGCGTGCCCTACCAGCTCAAGGGCGCGGAACGGTTCTTCGAGCGCCCCGAGGTCCGGGACGCCGGCGTGCTGCTGCGCGGCGCCGCCCGGGCCGCCTCCGACCCGCTCACCGACGACGCCCCCGACCTGGCCGGCCAGGTCCGCGCGGTCCTGGCCACCCGCGGCTTCACCGCCGAGCCCCCGGCCGGCTCCGGCGCCGTCCGGGACCGCTGGGAGTCGCTGGCCGCCCTGGTCCGGCTGGCCGAGGAGTTCGAGCGCACCCGCACCGCGGCCGGCCAGACCACCGACCTCGCCGCCTACGTCGCCGAGCTGGACGCCCGGGCCGCGGCCCAGCACGCCCCGGCCGTCGAGGGCGTCACGCTCGCCTCGCTGCACGCCGCCAAGGGCCTCGAATGGGACGCCGTCTTCCTGGTCGGCCTCACCGAGGGCACCCTGCCGATCATCTACGCCAAGACCGACGAGCAGGTCGAGGAGGAACGCCGCCTCCTCTACGTCGGCGTCACCCGGGCCCGCAAGCACCTCAGCCTCTCCTGGGCGCTCTCCCGCTCCCCGGGCGGCCGGGCCAGCCGCAAGCCGACCCGCTTCCTGGACGGGCTGCGCCCCGGCTCCGCCGCCCCGGGCGCGCGCACCGGCGCGCGCGGCGGGCGGGGGGGCGTCGAGCCCGGCGAGCGCTCCGCCGGGCGGCGGGCCCGCGGACCGGTCAAGTGCCGGGTCTGCGACAAGGTGCTCACCGAGGCCGTCGAGCGCAAGCTGCGCCGCTGCGAGAGCTGCCCGTCCACGATGGACGAGGGGCTGTACGAGCGGCTGCGCGAGTGGCGGGCCCGGCAGGCGAAGAAGCAGGGCGCGCCGGCCTACGTGGTGTTCACCGACGCCACGCTGATGGCGATCGCCGAGGACGTGCCCGCCGGCCGCGGTGAGCTGGCGGCCATCTCCGGGGTCGGCGCGATGAAGCTGGACAAGTACGGGGCCGCCGTGCTCTCGTTGTGTGCGGGGGAGGAGCCCGAGGAGGATCCGGACGACGTCGAGGACGGCGGTCCGGCCGATCAGGCCTGAGCAGGTCCGAGCGCGGTCCCAGGGGCCGCTCCGAGGGTTTCGGAACCCGTCGTGTGACGTGCCGAAGAACTCGCGTGAAAAATAGTTTGCGCCGCGTACCGGGAGCGCAATAGCCTGCCGGAGCGGTCAAGGGGACGCGGTCGCACGGGGTGAAACCTGTGCCGATGCCCCTCGCCCGAGAGCTTTACCGAGACAGACATCCGAACATTCGGAGCCAGGGAGACCAGGCTCCGCGAGACGCCGAGAGGAGGCGAAGACAGTGGGAAACATCATGATCACCAAAATGACTGGCCAGACCGTTGTCGCTGCCTCCCTGCGTGACGCCCGTCTGCGGGCGCTCGCCGAGCTCGGTGGAACCGGTCTGGGTCTCGACACCACCGGTGTCTCCGCTCCCGTTGTCAGTGGTCTTGGACACACTGATCTGTGCCTCACGGGCGGCAGGAGCTTCGAAGGCACCTTTGTCGAGACCGGTCTGTCCCGTGACTGGGCGTCGTTCGGTACGTCGTGCTCCCTGCGCGACGAGCGACCGACCCAGGCACCGAAGGCAGCAGTAGCCGCCGCCATGCATGGCGGCTATGCGCAGGTCGTCGGTGCCGGAAACGCCCAGAAGCAGAACGAGCAGCAGATTAACCAGGCCATGGCCGCCTTCACGGGCGCCGAGGCCATCCGGATGCAGGCCTTCCGCGGCCCTGAACCCTGGAGAGAACGAACCTGAGCCAGCCTCAGGTCGGCACCTCCAGGGCCGCGGAACCCGTCACACCGGGATCCGCGGCCCTTCTGTTTTGTCCGGTACGCAAGACCACCCAGGCCCTCCGGGGCCTCCGGCCCAGCACCACCAGTCACCTGGGCCGGAACCACTGAGAAAAGACGAGGAAGACGCCCACAGTGTCCACGGTCATCACACCGCCCACCCCGTCCGTACCGCCGACAAGCCAGATCACCAAGGCCGACCAGGCCGACCCCCCGGAGGTTCCTTCCATGCAGCTCAGCTCGATCGAGCAGGCCGAGTCCCTCGGTCTCCCCATCCCCTGCCGCGCCTTCGACCCCGAGGTCTTCTTCGCGGAGACGCCGGCCGACGTCGAGTACGCGAAGTCGCTCTGCGGCACCTGCCCGGTGAAGGAGGCCTGCCTGGCCGGCGCCCTGGAGCGGCGCGAGCCGTGGGGCGTCTGGGGTGGCGAGCTGTTCGTCCAGGGCGTCGTGGTGGCGCGCAAGCGTCCCCGTGGCCGTCCGCGCAAGACCGAGGTCATGGCATGAACCCCGCCCACGAGGCCAGGGTCGTCCGCCGGGGAGAGCAGCCCCCGCTGGACAGCGCCCTCCGCCGATCCGTGCGGATCGCCGCCGCCAAGGCCGACGCCGCAGCCCGCATCACGTCCCCGAGCAAGCACCACGAGCAGGACCACGACATGAACCCCGCCGCCGTCGATCCCACCGCCCGCGCCGAGCAGGCCACCGAACGTCAGACCCAGAACAGGATCCTCGAGATGCAACTCCTCCACGAATCCCTGGCCCGTGCCCATATGCAAGACAGGCTGCACGAGGCCGAGAACCAACGGCTCGTCAGCCGGGTGGCCCGGGCCCGCAAGCTCAGGCAGCGGGCCGAGCGGGCCTCGATGCGCGCCCGCAAGGCGCTCGCCGTCGCGCTGATGTAGCGCTGATGTAGCGCTGATACAGCGCTGATGCAGGGCCCCGCCGGCCCGGAGGGCCCGTCCTCGACAGGCCCCCGCCGGCTCCGGTCCACGGCCGGCCGCCGGTTCGCCGTCGGACCTTGAACCACCCCCGTCGTGCCGCAGGCCGCTCCCCGTCGTCGGGGGAGCGGCCTGCGGCCGTTGTCGCGGTGTGGGGGTCAGTCCTTGCGGACCCGGGCGGGTTCGGCGGTCCTGGCGGGCTTCACGGGCTTCGTGGGGGTGGCGGGGTTGGCGGGTTCCGCGCGCTCTGCCGACGGCCGCCCGGCGAACTCGGGCAGCCACTCCAGCATCTCCGCGCGGAACGGCGCCTTGGCGCCCAGCTGGCAGAGCACCCCGATGGTGCTCAGCGTCACCCGGTGGATCAGCAGGTACGCGGGCGGCAGGTTCAGCTGCTTGCCCAGGTTGTAGGCGGGCGAGCGCGGGTCGGCGATCCGGGCCGCCTGGGCCCGCATCCAGGTCCGGGTGAAGTGGAAGTTCTCCACCGCGGCCGGCTCGATGATCGGCAGCAGGTAGTCCAGCACCGCGTCCGGGTCCAGCCGGACCGAGGGCTTCACGAAGCCCTCCTCGCGCAGCATCCGGAGCACGCCCGCCGCGTCCCCGGCCAGCGCCATCCGCAGCGAGGCCCCGATCGGCGCCGGCAGCCCGCCGGGCAGCCGGTCCACCGTGCCGAAGTCCAGCACGCCCAGCCGCCAGCCCGACACCGGGCCGTCGTCCTTCAGCAGCCGGAAGTTGCCCGGGTGCGGGTCCGCGTGCAGCAGGCCGGTCCGGGACGGGCCGGCGAACAGGAACCGGGCCAGCAGCTGCCCGGCGCGGTCGCGCTCCTCCTGGGTGCCGCCTGCGATCACCTCGGCCAGCGGGGTGCCGCCCATCCACTCGGTGACCAGCACCTGGTCGGCCTGGGCCACCACACCTGGCACCACGATGTCCGGGTCGTCCGTGAACTCCTCGGCGTGGCGGCGCTGGGCCTGCGCCTCCAGCTCGTAGTCCAGCTCCTCCGAGACGCGCTCGCGCAGCTCGGTGATCAGCGGCTTGATGTCCAGCCCGGGGATCAGCGGGCCCAGCAGCCAGGCCACCCGGCTCAGCTGCGAGAGGTCCGCGAGCAGCGCCTCCCCCGCACCCGGGTACTGCACCTTGACGGCGACCGTGCGGCCGTCGTGCCAGACCGCCTTGTGCACCTGGCCGATCGAGGCGGCGGCCGCGGGCCGGTCGTCGAACTCCCGGAACAGCCCGCGCCAGTCGTCACCGAGCCGCTGGGCGAGCGCGGTGTGCACCTTGGCGGCGGGCATCGGGGGAGCGGCGTCCTGGAGCTTGGTGAGCGCCGCCCGGTACGGCCCGGCGACCTCCTCGGGCAGCGCGGCCTCGAAGACGGACAGCACCTGCCCGAACTTCATCGCCCCGCCCTTGAGTTCGCCGAGGACCTTGAACAGCTGGTCCGCGGTGGCCTGTTGGAGCTCGGCGGTGACCACCTCGGCGGAGCGGCCGCCGATCCGCTTGCCCAGGCCGAGCGTGGCGCGACCGGCTATCCCCAGCGGCAGGGCGGCGAGCCGTGCCGTGCGGGTCACTGCCTTGCGCGGAAGATCGCTCACCCCGGGCCTCCATTCCCTGGCCCCCCGGTTCCGGACGGCCGACCATCTCTACGCCATTGTGCCCGCTCCCTGCTGCGTGCCCCTCGGAATTCCGTGGGGCGGGGCGGAGAGTGGCCTCCCTTTGCGGGGAGTTGGGCGGCTTGGTCCGGGGAGGGCGGGGGGTGGGGGCAGGTGGTTGCCGCGCAGGAAGTCGGCTCGGCCGACTTCCTGCGCAGTGTTGTGATGCTGCTCGCTTCCCTCTTCCCCGGGGCCCCTCCCCCCTCCCCCCTCCCCCCACCCCACCCACCACCCACCACCCACCGCACCCACAGCCCACCCACCTCGTACCCCGAGCGGTGGCGCCCCGTCCTCTCTGCCGGTCTGTGCCCGTGCCCGGTCCGTGCCCGTGCCCGGTCTGTGCCCGTGCCCGGTCTGTGCCCGTGCCCGTGCCCGTGCCGTGCCATGGCCTGTGCCTTGCCCGGGGCATGGCACGGCAATGGGAGGCCTCGCACCCGCCCGTGGGGCTTGTCGGCCCCGGCCGGGGGCTCGTCGGGACGGTGGGCCCACCCCGGCCATCGGCTCGTACGGCCGGGTGGGTGCCCGTGGTCCCGTGGGGAGGCCGGAGGCTGCCGAGCCGTGCAGCCGCCGGGCCTGCTCCCGTCAGACTCGTTCTTCTTCTCCTCCTCCGTTCCTCACCCCGGGGGCAGCGGCTGCCAGAGGCAGCCGCAGTCCGGGTGCCCGCGCAGCCGCAGGCGCCGTGGCATGCCGTCCCCGGCCGAGACCTCGCACCAGCCGTCCACGCTCGGTGGGCGCCCGCCGTCCAGGAACACCTGGATGTGCAGGGCCGCCAGGCCGGCGACCGCCGTCGCGAGCGCCGTGTCGCAGGCCGGGGTACGGGCCCGGCCGGGCCCTCCGTCGGCCAGCTGGGCCAGGACCCTCGGCCAGGCGGCGTCCTCGTCCTCCCGCCGCAGCACCAGGCAGTGCCCGCAGGCCGACATCCCGGGGATCACCAGTGGCCCGATGACGCCGAACTCCTCGACCACGCCCACGTAGAGGTGCGGCACCCCGGCCCGCAGCAGCAGCCGGGCCTCGTACGTCCCGCCCGCGAAGGCGGCACTGCCGTCCCGGGGCGCGAGGACCACGAAGTCCGGTGGTGGGTCCCCGGGCCGGCGGCGGGGCACGGGCGCCGGTGGCCGCCCCGCCGCGCGCTGCACGGCCTCCCGGGCCGCCGTCGAGCGCAGCCGGCCGACGTCCCCGGGCGGCAGCCCGGTGGGGGAGCAGTCGCCGGGTTTCACCCGGCCGGTGTCCGCGACCGTGACCGTGCCGGTGCCGCCCGCCGCGAGCACCGCCGCCACGGCGGCGCCGACCCGGCCCGCGCCGCGCACCTCGATCCGCGCGTCGGCCCGGCGGCCCAGGACCGCCGGTGCGGCGCCCGGCCCGGAGTGGACCAGGGAGAGCGAGGCGAGGTCCGGTTCGAGCAGGTCCCGCTGCTGCGCGGGGAAGCGGGCCAGCGCGCGGCGGCCGGCCTCCGCGTCGTCCAGCAGGCCGGTCTCCTCCAGGCCGGTGAGCAGGGTGTCGGCCGGTTCGCGGCCGAGCCCGATGCGTTCTCCCTCGTTCAGGAGCTCCGGTCGGTCGCGCGTCCCGTCGAGCAGCGCGAGGAAGTCGCAGAGGGTCTTGTCGGCGTTGCCGAGCACCCCGGCGAACCGGGTGACGGTGCCGAACTGCAGGGTCTCCGAGTCCCGCCAGCTGCGGGACAGCGCGGGCTTGAGGGCGAGGCGCACGACGATCTTCCTTCCGATCGTTTCCGGACGGCTGACCGCAGCTTGCCCCATCACGCCGATGTCGTGCGCAGAGTTATCCACAGGTCTGTGCTTATGATCACCCCATCCGTTCGCACGCCCTGTGGATAACTGGCCATCCTCCCCGAGGTCGCTTTCCGGACACCCCCCGTCGACTTTTCGTTCCCGATCGCTCCATGAAAGATTCCGGCCATGGCAGCGGACTTCTGTCCGTGGTACCGGGTAACGTCGTGTGCCATGGCAGCCGAGCGGGACTCCCATCCACCGGCGTCGCGTCGGCGTGCCCCCGCAGCGTCCGGGTCGCAGGTCGCGGCGCCGAACACGCGCGGGCGCCCGGACCAGCGGCAGCAGCCGGGGCCGGCCCCGTCGCAGCCGCCGCCCGCCGGTGCCACGGCCCCCGAGGCGCACGACCGCAGCCGGGTCGAGGTGCGCCGCAGCGCCCGCCGCAGCCGTACCGTCTCCGCCTACCGCGAGGGCGACCGCACCATCGTGCTGATCCCGGCCCGGATGTCGCACGCCGAGGAGCAGCGCTGGGTCGCGCAGATGCTGGAGAAGCTCGCCGCCCAGGAGTCCCGGCGGATCCCCGGGGATGAGGCCCTGATGGCCCGGGCCCGCGAGCTGTCGGCCTCCTACCTGGACGACCGCGCCCGGCCCAGCCAGGTCCGCTGGGTCACCAACCAGAATTCCCGCTGGGGCTCCTGCACCCCCAGCGAGGGGACGATCCGCCTCTCCCACCGTCTTCAGGGCATGCCGGAGTACGTGCTGGACTACGTGCTGCTGCACGAGCTGGCGCACCTGCTGGTGCCGGACCACGGCCCGGCGTTCTGGGCGCTGCTGGAGGCCTACCCGCGGACCGAGCGGGCCCGCGGTTACCTGGAGGGCGTGGTCTCCGCGGCCCGGCTGCCGCACATCCCAGGCGCCCGGCACGCCGCCCCGGGCCCGACCGGGCCCGATCAGGCGGCCTCCTGCGACTGACGCCGCGGCGGAGCGGGAGTCGCGGTGGTGTCAGGGTCGGGGCAGCGCGGGAGCCACGGGCGGGCCGGTCCGACCGTAGGAACGACGGAAGGGGGCGCGGGCCGATGTGGCCCGCGCCCCCTTCCGGTGTCGCACCTCAGCCGGTCAGCTGCCGTGCCCGGGCCACCAGGTCGCGCACCGAGTGGTCGGTGAGCTCCGGCATCCGGTCGTAGTCGAACCAGCGCAGGTCCAGCGACTCCTCGCTGATCAGCGCCTGGGCACCGGCCGGGGCCAGCGCGATGTACTGGACGTCCAGGTGGGTGTTCTCCGGCCGGTCCTTGCCGGCGCAGCGCACCAGGTGCCGGTCCAGCTTGGCCGGCACCGGGGTGCCGCCGCTCTCCAGCAGCACCAGGTCGGGGATGCCGGACTCCTCGACGGCCTCGCGCAGCGCGGCCGAGGCGAGGTCGCGGTCGCCGGGCTCGCAGTGCCCGCCCATCTGGAGCCACATGCCGACCTTGGGGTGCAGGGTCAGCAGCACCCGCCCGGCGGCCGGGTCGACGACCGCCGCGCTCGCGGTGATGTGCGCGGGCAGGCAGGAGCGGTACAGGCCGTCGGGCCGCGCGGCGAGGTGCTCCAGGTAGTCGAGCCGCAGCCGCTCCTGGTCCTGGTCGGCGGGCCGCCACCCGCTCAGCGCGCGGACGGCGTCCGCGTGCAGGCCGGAGGAGGTCTCGGTGGCGGGCGTCTCGGTGGCCGTCATGCGGTGGGCTCGCCCTTCCCGTCGGTGCCGTCCTCGTCGGTCTTCGGCTGCTCGTCCTTCTTGGTGAGGTCGGGCTTGCCGGCCGCGGCCTCGCCGAGCAGCTTGTCGAGCGCGTCGAAGTCGATGCCGCCCTCCAGGTCGTCGGCGGAGCCCCGGTGGACGAAGGCGTCCGGGTCGTCCAGGTCGGCGGCGGTGGGCAGCATGTCCGGGTGCTCCCAGAGCGCGTCGCGGCCCTCGATGCCGCGGGCGTCGGCGAGCAGTGCCCAGAGCCGGGAGGCGTCGCGCAGCCGGCGCGGGCGCAGCTCCAGGCCGACCAGGGTGGCGAAGGTCTGCTCGGCGGGCCCGCCGGCCGCGCGGCGGCGGCGGACGGTCTCGCGCAGCGCGCCGGACTGCGGCAGGTGCGGCTCGGCGGCGGCGTGCACGACGGCGTCGACCCAGCCCTCGACCAGCGCGAGCGCCGTCTCCAGGCGGGCGAGCGCGGCCTTCTGCTCGGGGGTGTCCTCGGGCTGGAGCAGGCCGCCGGCCAGTGCCTCCTGGAGCGCCTCCGGGTTGGTGGGGTCGAGCTGGCCGACCAGCTCCTCCATCCGGGAGGTGTCGACCTTGATGCCGCGCGCGTAGGCCTCGACGGCGCCCAGCAGGTGGGCCCGCAGCCACGGCACGTGGGCGAAGAGCCGCTGGTGGGCGGCCTCGCGCAGGGCGAGGTAGAGCCGGACCTCGTCGGCGGGCACGCTCAGGCCCTCGCCGAACTCGGCGACGTTCTGCGGCAGCAGCGCGGCCTTGCCGGCCGGGGCCAGCGGCAGGCCGACGTCGGCGGAGCCGACCACCTCGCCGGCGAGCGCGCCGAGCGCCTGGCCGATCTGGGTGCCGAACATGGCGCCGCCCATCGAGCGCATCACGCCCATCAGCGGGCCGGCCATGGCCTGCATCTCCTCGGGCAGGACGCCGCCCATGGCGTTGCCGACCCGCTCGGCGACCGGGTCCACCAGGTCCTTCCAGACCGGGAGGGTGGCCTCGATCCACTCGGCGCGGCTCCAGGCGACGGCGGTGCCGGCGCCGGAGGGGAACTCGGTGGAGCCGTCGAGCCACAGGTCGGCCAGGCGGACGGCCTCGGCGACGGCGGAGCGCTCGGCCGCGCTGACCGAGCGGTCCTTGCTCTTGCCCTCGGCGGGCTCGGCGACGACGGTCTGGCGGGCGATGTTCGTGGCGAGGTCCCAGTTCACCGGGCCGCCCTCGAAGGAGAGCATCTGGCCGAGCTGCTGGAAGGCGGCGCCGAGGTCGCCCGGGTTCATGCCGCCGAACATCGCGGCGAAGGGGTTGTCGGCACCGGCGCCGCCGGGGCCGCCCGGGGCGCCGGGCATGCCGAAGAGCGCGCCGAAGGGGTTGCCGCTCCCGAAGCCGAACGGCTGCGGGCCGCTGTCGGACTGCTCCTGGTCCTTCTTCTTCTGCGCGTCGTCGGGCTTGGCCTTGCCGTCCTCGGGCTCCTCTGGCGGAACGCCGAATCCGAAGGGAAGGTCGCTCACGGGGTCCTCGATCCGGTCGGCCGTCATGCGGGTGTGGCGGGAAAGTCTGCGCCCGGGGCGGCGGCGGAGTGGGGGACTCGGGGCGGCTCCCGCGCGGCAGGCCCGCGCCGGGTGCACCACCGGGCCTTCGCCTCGGGCAGGATGGACGTACGTGACACACGTCCGTACGCACATAAAGCTAACCGTGGAGGATGGCCGGTGAGTTCCCCGCCCTCGGACGTTCGCTCTGGGCTGACCGGAGGAGAGACCGGAGGAGAGGACGCGTCGGACACCACGGCGTCGCCGCCTCCAGCCTACGGCGGACGGCCGCTGACCGTGGCGGTCACGGGCGCCGCGGGGGTGCTGGGCGAGCGGGTCGCCGCCCGGCTGGTGGCCTCGCCGCACGTGCGGAAGGTCCTCGCGGTGGACGACCGGCGCGGCGACGTGCCGGGCGTGCAGTGGCGGGTCCTCGACGTGCGCGACCCGGCGGTGGCCGAGCGGCTGGCCGGGGTCGACGTGGTGGTGCACCTGGCGATGGACTTCGGCATGGAGTCGGACGCCCGGGCCCGCAGCGCCTACAACGTGCGCGGCGCCCAGACGGTGCTGACCGCGGCCGCGGCGGCCGGGGTGCACCGCGTGGTGCTGTGCACCTCGGCGATGGTCTACGGCGCGCTGGCCGACAACGAGGTGCCGCTGGCCGAGGACTCCGAGCTGCGGGCCACCGAGGAGGCCTCGCTGGTCGGGGACCTGCTGGAGATCGAGCGGCTGGCCCGCCGGGCGCCGCGCGCCCACCCGGGCCTGCAGGTGACGGTGCTGCGCCCGGCCGTGGTGGTGGGCCCCGGCGTGGACACCGTGCTGACCCGGCACTTCGAGGCGCCCAGGCTGCTGGTGGTGGCCGGCTCCCGGCCGTGCTGGCAGTTCTGTCACGTGGACGACCTGGCGGCGGCGCTGGAGTACGCGGCGCTGGGCCTGGTCGAGGGCGAGGTGACGGTCGGCTGCGACGGCTGGCTGGAGCAGGAGGACGTGGAGCGGCTGTCCGGGATCCGGCGGATGGAGCTGCCGGCCTCGCTGGCGCTCGGTACGGCCGCGCGGCTGCACCGGCTGGGCCTGACCCCGGCCCCGGCCGGGGACCTGGCGTACACGATGTACCCGTGGGTGGTGTCCGGCAGCCGGCTGCACGAGGCGGGCTGGCGCCCGGCGCACACCAACGAGCAGGTGCTGGCCGAGCTGCTGGAGCAGGTGTCCGGCAAGCACGCGGTGGCCGGGCGCCGGCTGGGCGGCAAGGAGGCGGCGACCAGCCTGGGGGCGGCCGGGGCGACGGTGGCGCTGGTCGGTACGGCGGCGCTGGTGCGCCGGGCCCGCAAGCGGCGGCGGTTCTGAGCGGCCGGTCCCGATCGGCCGGTCCTGAGCGCCGGTTCCGATCGGCCGGTGCCGGACGGCGGGGCCCGGCCGGCGGGCGGTGCTCTCCCGCGATTTCTCACGATGCGAAATTCCGGAACCGTGATGCGGAAAGCACTTGCCCCGGAGCGTCCCGGATGGGGAATCATGGGGTCATGTCCGACAACCACGACCCCATCCGCCTGCTCGCCATCCGCGACACCCCGCTCTCGCTGGACGAGGTGTACGAGGCGGTCGGCGACGACGCGGCCGGCGGCACCACCGTCTTCGTCGGGACGGTCCGGGACCACGACGGCGGCAAGTCGGTCTCCGCGCTGGAGTACAGCTGCCACCCCACCGCCGAGCAGGAGCTGCGCCGGGTCGCCGAGAAGGTGGCCGCGGACTTCCCGGTCCGGGCGCTGGCCGCGGTCCACCGGGTGGGCCGGCTGGAGATCACCGACAAGGCCGTGATCGTCGCCGTCTCCTGCGCCCACCGCGGCGAGGCCTTCGCGGCCGCCCGCCGGCTGATCGACGACCTCAAGCACGAGGTGCCGATCTGGAAGCACCAGGTCTTCTCCGACGGCGCGGAGGAGTGGGTCGGCGCCGGCAACTGCTGAGGCCGGCCCGGGCGCGACGGAACCGGACCGGACGGCACGGCACGGCACGGAACCGGACGCGGGGGCACCGAGCCGGTCGGAACCGAACGGCACACCTCGCGCGTCCGTCGGGTCAGGCGCGCCGCGGTCTCACTCCAACGGGTCCGTGCCGGCGCTCCGGATACTCCCTGGAAGTGAGCCGATCGGCCGTCCCGTAACCCGGACGGCGCCGGCCGCGTTGTCCGCCGGAGTGGTTAATCTGCTCATAGACACGACGAGCTGGGAGTGCTGGTATGGGTGTGCTCGCCTGGTTGATCATTCCGGTTGTCGCCGTCCTGGTCGCCGCCCTCTGGGCGGGGTGGGCCCAGCGGGCCCCGCGGGCCACCGGCGATCCGGCCTCACTCGCCGAACACCGGCGCTTCATGGCCGCGATGGAACGCACCACCGCGGGCGCCGCCGCCCCGGGTGAGGGCTCCGGCCGGTAGCCCGGCGGGCGCCGCTTCAGGCACGTCCCGTACTGTCGAGGCATGCCACGCCGCTCCGCGACGATGCTCGCTGCCACCCTGCTGCTCATAGCGCTGCTCTGCGTCTCGGTGCTGATGAAGGTGCCGTACACGGAGATGAGCCCGGGGCCGACGTACAACACGCTCGGCAACCAGGGCGGCAAGCCGGTGATCAGCATCAGCGGGCACGAGTCGTACCCGACGACCGGGCGCCTCAACATGACCACCGTCCAGGTCACCGGGGCCAAGTACGAGCCCAGCCTGGTCAACGCGGTGGTCGGCTGGCTGCGGGACGACGTGCTGGTGGTGCCGCACGACAACGTCTACCCCAAGGGGCAGTCGGACGCGGACGCCAAGAAGCAGAACGCCGAGGAGTTCGCCTCCTCCGAGGACAGCGCCCGCACCGCGGCGCTCAAGCAGCTGGGCGTGCCGGTCGGCAGCGAGCTGATCGTGAAGTCGGTCACCGCGGGCGCCCCGGCCGAGGGCCGGCTGCACGCGGGCGACCAGATCGTGGCCGTGGACGGCGTCCCGGCCGGCTCGGTCGAGCAGGTGGTCGCGGCGGTCACCAAGCACAAGCCGGGCGAGTCGGCGGTCTTCACCGTCGTGCCGCGGGTCAAGGACGCGAACGGCGTCGCCACGGCGGGCGGGAAGACCGACGTCACCGTCCCGACCGTCCGGGCCAAGGACCTCGACCCGAAGGCCCCCGCCGAGCGGGCGGAGCTCGCGGTGGTGGGCATCGGCACCGGGATCCGGCACACCTACCCGTTCCAGATCGACATCGGGCTGCAGGACGTCGGCGGCCCGAGCGCCGGGCTGATGTTCTCGCTCGGCATCATCGACAAGCTCACCCCGGGCGGCGACCTCACCGGCGGCAAGTTCGTGGCCGGCACCGGGACCATCGACGACGACGGCAAGGTCGGGCCGATCGGCGGCATCTCGATGAAGCTGATCGCCGCCCGGGATGCCGGGGCCGAGTACTTCTTCACCCCGTCCTCGAACTGCGCCGAGGCGACCAAGAACGTCCCGTCCGGGCTGACCCTGATCAAGACGGACACGCTGGACAGCGCGCTGAAGTCGCTGGAGCAGGTCCGCTCCGGGCAGACCTCCGCGCTGCCGTCCTGCGCCGCCAAGTAGCGGCCGGGCAGTCGCCGAGCAGCGGCCGGGTAGTCACCGGGCAGTCGGCGAGCAGCGGCCAGGTAGTCACCGGGTAGCCGCCGGGCAGCGGTCGGGCCGTCGGCACGGGGCCTGCCGGGCAGCCGCCGGGGCGGCCGCCCGGGAACGTCGGCGGGAAGGCGTCAGGCGAAGGTCGCCAGCAGCGCGTCGGTCAGGCCGGGCACCAGGTCGGGGCCGGTCAGCACCTCGCGGGCGACGTCCTTGGAGCGCAGCCGCAGCGCGATCTCCTTCTTGCCGCCGCGGAGCACCGCGGCGGTGATCCGCACCTCCTCGCGCTTGGGGTGGTTGGCCACCCACTCGGCGAGCTGGGCGTCGGAGGCGCCGCGCGGGCGGGACTGCTCGGCGCCCGGGGGCAGCATGAGGCGCTCGACGACCAGGGCGCAGCCGGCCACGGAGTCGGGCCAGGCGATGGTGCCGAGGAACTTGTCGAGCTCCATGCCGGCCGGCAGCTCGTCCTGCTCGATCGGGGTCAGGCCGGGCTCGTCGCCGTCGGCGAGGCCGAGCTGCTTGGCGATCTTCGGGTTGGCCTTGCGCAGGGCGGCGCTGTCCACCAGGGCGAACAGCCGGGCCGGGAGGTCCCAGCCGAGGGTGGAGGCGTACTCGTCGATCTCCAGCGCGGCCCGGGTCAGCGGGGTGGCGGCCGGGAGCTTGGAGACGTCGTCGGGGGAGTTGTTCAGATCAGACGCGTCGGACATGCCTCAATCCTCACACGCCGGGCGGGGCGCGCTCGCCGGAAGGCCGCCGGGGGCGGTCGGGGGGTCGTCGCGGGCCGTCGGGAGGGCCGGGGGAGCCGTGGCGGGGACGGCCGGCGGCGGGCGGTCGTCGTAACCGTCTGCTAACGGTGGGAACTCGGCCAAAGCCTGGTTAAGTTGCTCTGACGACCGACCCCATTCAGACGACACAGCCGAGGTGCCACCGTGGTCTTCCAGATGCCCGAACGCTCAGGGCCGGGTTTCCGGCGCAGGGTAGGCCCGCCCTCCCGGCGGGCGCGGGTGGCCCTGCTGACCCTGGGCGTGCTCGCGGTGCTCTTCCTGCTGTTCGTCATGTTCGCGGGCTTCTGGACGGACTGGCTGTGGTTCAGGTCGGTCCACTTCTCCTCGGTGTTCACCACCCAGCTGTGGACGAAGATCGGCCTGTTCGGGGTGTTCGGCCTGCTGATGGCGGTGATCGTCGGCTTCAACATCTGGCTGGCGCACCGGCTGAGGCCGCCGCTGTCGGCGATGTCGGTGGAGCAGCAGAGCCTGGACCGCTACCGGTCGGGCCTGGCGCCGTTCAAGCGCTGGGCGCTGATCGGGGTCTCGCTGGTGATCGGCCTGGTGGCCGGCGCCGCGGCCTCGGGCCAGTGGCGGACCTGGCTGATGTGGACGAACGCGACGTCCTTCGGTGAGAAGGACTCGCAGTTCGGCATGGACGTCTCGTTCTACGCCTTCGACCTGCCGTTCTACGAGTTCGTGCTGGGCTTCGCGTTCAGCGCGGTGATCGTCTCGCTGCTGACCTCGGCGCTGGTGCACTACCTGTACGGCGGGCTGCGGCTGCAGGGCCCGGGGCGCCGGGCGAGCGCGGGCGCGCAGGGGCACCTGGCGGTGCTGCTGGGCGTGTTCGTGCTGCTGAAGGCCGTCGCGTACTGGCTGGACCGGTACGCGCTGGCGGTGAAGACCGGCTCGTACAAGGGCGTCTCGGGCTGGACGGGTCTGCGCTACGTGGACGCCAACGCGTTCCTGCCGGCCAAGACCATCCTGTTCTTCGTCGCGATCATCTGCGCGGTGCTGTTCTTCCTGACCCCGATCCGCCGCACCTGGGCCCCGGCCCTGATCGGCCTGGGGCTGATGGTGCTGTCGGCGGTGCTGATCGGCGGGCTGTACCCGGCGATCGTGCAGCAGTTCCAGGTCAAGCCGAACGAGCAGGCCAAGGAGACGCCGTACATCCAGAAGAACATCGACGCCACCCGCCAGGCGTACGGGATCGCGGACGCGCAGACCACCCAGTACACCCCGCAGGGCACGACCAACGCCGACGCGCTCAAGCCGGACGCGCAGACCATCGCGGACATCCGGCTGCTGGACCCGAACGTCGTCTCGCCGGCGTTCCAGTCGCTGGAGCAGCAGCGCAACTACTACGCCTTCCCGAACACGCTGGACGTGGACCGCTACGGCACCGGGCAGGACAAGCAGGACAGCGTGATCGGCCTGCGCGAGCTCGACCTCAACGGCGTGCAGCGCAACTGGATCAACGACCACTTCAAGTACACCCACGGCTACGGCGCGGTGGTCGCCAAGGGCAACCAGGTCGACGACAAGGGCCAGCCGGTGTTCACCGAGTCGGGCCTGCCGGCCACCGGCACGCTGGGCGACTACCAGCAGCGGATCTACTACGGCGAGAAGACCACCACGTACTCGATCGTCGGCGGCGCCAACAAGGAGATCGACTACACCGATCCCAAGACCGGCCAGAACGCCGAGTACACCTACTCCGGCGGCAGCGGCGTCTCGCTGGACAACCCGCTGACCCGGGCCGCGTACGCGGTGCGCTTCACGGAGCCGCAGATCCTCTACGCGGGGGCCATCACCGACGGCGCCAAGGTGATCTACAACCGCACGCCGAAGGAGCGGGTGGAGAAGGTCGCGCCGTGGCTGTCGATCGACGCCGACCCGTACCCGGTGGTGCAGGACGGCCGCGTGGTCTGGGTGCTGGACGGCTACACCACCTCGGACGGCTTCCCGTTCTCCTCGAAGACGACGCTGGGCGCCGCCACCAAGGACTCGCTGACCAACCAGCGCGGTGAGCTGCTGACCGCCGCCAACCAGGTCAACTACATCCGCAACTCGGTCAAGGCCACGGTGGACGCCTACACCGGCGAGGTGAAGCTCTACCAGTGGGACGACAAGGACCCGGTCCTGAAGACCTGGATGAAGGCCTTCCCGGGCACCGTCGAGCCGAAGGCGGACATCCCGCAGACGCTGCTGCCGCACCTGCGCTACCCGCAGGACATGTTCAAGGTGCAGCGCGACCTGCTCGGCCAGTACCACGTCACCGACGCCAACTCCTTCTTCAACGGCAGTGACATCTGGCAGGTCCCGGTGGACCCGAGCAGCGACACCAAGCAGGTCCAGCCGCCGTACTACGTGACGGTGCGGATGCCGGACACGAACACCGCGAACTTCTCGCTCACCAGCACCTTCGTGCCCAACCAGCGGCCCAACCTGGCGGCCTTCATGGCCGTCAACGCGGACCCGGGGGACGACTACGGGAAGATCCGCATCCTGAAGATGACGGGCGAGAGCGGCGCCCCCGGCCCCGGCCTGGTGCAGTCGAAGTTCAACTCCCGCCAGGAGGTGGCCAACCAGATCTTCGCCCTGAAGAGCGGCGGGGACGCCGAGCTGGAGTACGGCAACCTGCTGACCCTGCCGGTCGGCGGCGGGCTGCTCAACATCGAGCCGGTGTACGTGCGCGGTCGCGGTGCCAAGTACCCGACGATGCAGAAGGTCCTGGCGGTGTACGGGGACGACAACGTGGCGTTCGAGGACACCCTGGAGGCCGCGCTGAAGAAGGTGTTCGGCGGGGCGCCCCCGTCGACCACCCCGATCGTGCCGTCCACGCCGGGCACCGGGACCGCTCCGACCACCACCCCGACGGCGCCCGCGACGCCGGCGCCGGGCGGGACGATCTCGCCGGAGCTCCAGAAGGCGCTCTCGGACGCGGAGAAGGCGTACGGCGACAGCCAGACCGCGTTCAAGAACGGCGACTGGGTGGCCTACGGCAACGCCCAGAAGGCGCTCGGCGACGCCCTGAAGGCCGCGGAGGCCGCCCGTGGCGGCAGCCCGGCGCCGGCCCCGGCCGGCACTCCCGCCCCGGGCGCCACCGGCGGCGGATCGCCCAGCCCGCAGCCGTAGTCCGCGGAGGCGGCCGCTGAGCTGCGGTAACCGTTTTCCGTTCCACCCCGCGCCCGTGCTATGGTTTAACCACCGACGCGGGGTGGAGCAGCTCGGTAGCTCGCTGGGCTCATAACCCAGAGGTCGCAGGTTCAAATCCTGTCCCCGCTACAAAGGCCAGAGGCCCGGAGGATTCTTCCTCCGGGCCTCTGGTGTTTCCCGCGCCGCTCCCGGGCCATTCTCGTCCGGAAGTGGCGGGAACCGCTCCGGTACTATCGACCGTCGCCAAGGAGGACGGCAGCGGGGTTTGTGGGGTTGACGTGTCGGGAAATCGACAAAGCGCCGAAGCAATTTCGTCGGCTTCGGGTCGGCCCCGCCGGAATTCGGCCGGGGCAGGTGTACGCGGGTACTGGGTGATGCGACGATGGGACACATGGGGGACGGTGCGCGGCCGCTGACCGGCCGTCGGGTCCGGCGCCTCCCCTGGGAGTCCCCCCGGACGCACGCCGGGGCACGATGCCGCGACACTCTGGGGGAGCGGGAGTCGGCATGAGGCTGATCGGCAAGTCAGGCGCCAGGTCCTCGGCGGCCGCCGAGGCGGACACCGACGCCTGGGCGGAGAGCGCCGAGCGTACGGCCAACCACCCCGGAGCCCTGCCCGCCCAGCGCACCAGCGGACTGTCCGAGCGCCCCCCGACCCAGGGCTACGGGCCCGACAGCCTCGTCCACGTGTCGACCCGTCAGTTCGCCGCCGCCGTCGGCGCGTACGGGGAGCAGCCCGGCGGGGAGCCGGGCGCCGGCGCCGCGATCGACCCGGCCGGCCTCGACTCGACCAGCTTCGAGACCGCCCTCGCCGCCCGCGAGTCCGCCGCGCTGGAGGCCCGCCACCGACAGGCCGCCGACGGCGGCGACCCGGACGCCGCCTGCCGGCTCGGCACCCTGCTGCTGCGCCGCGGCGAACTGGAGGACGCCGAGCCCTACCTGCGCGCCGCCGCGGCCGCCGGGATGCGCGCCGCCGCCAACAACCTCGGCGTGCTGCTGCACCAGCAGGGCCACCGCGCCGAGGCCGGGCAGTGGTGGCGCCAGGCCGCCGTGGCCGGCAGCGCGCCGGCCGCGCACGCGCTCGGGCTGCAACTGCGCGACCAGGGCGAGGAGGAGGCCGCCGAGTACTGGCTGCACTACGCCGCCGACCACGGCCACCCGCTGGGCGCCTACGCCCTGGGCGACCTGATGGAGCACCGGCGGGACGTGCGCGCCGAGCGCTGGTTCAAGGTCTCCGCCGACGCCGGGCACCGGGAGGCCTCCTACCGGCTGGCCCGGATGCGCGAGGCCGCCGGGGACAAGGAGACCGCCGAGACCTGGTACCGCACCGCCGCCGCCCGCAGCCACGCCCGCGCCGCGCTGCGCCTGGGCGTGCTGCTGGAGGAGCGGGCCCGCACCGACCGGTCGCTGCTGGACGAGGCGGCCCGCTGGTACCGGCAGGCCGCGCAGAACGGGGAGCCGCGCGCGGCCTGCGCGCTGGGCTTCCTGCTGCGCGACTCCGGGGACCTGGCGGCCGCCGCCGAGTGGTGGCAGGAGGCCGCCGAGGCCGGGGACGGCAACGCCGCCAACGCGCTGGGGGCGCTGCACGCGAGCCGCGGCGAGGCCGCCGCGGCCGAGCGCTGGTACCGGGCCGCGCTGGACGCGGGCGACCAGAACGGCGCCTTCAACCTCGGCCTGCTCTGCGCCGGCACCGGCCGCGAGCAGCAGGCCGAGCAGTGGTACCGCCGGGCGGCGTACGCCGGGCACCGGGAGGCCTGCAACGCGCTGGCCGTGGTGCTGCTGCAGCGCGGCGACGAGTCCGGCGCCCAGCCCTGGTTCTCCAAGGCGGCCGAGGCCGGCAGCGTGGACGGGGCGTTCAACCTCGGCGTGCTGCACGCCGGGCGCGGCGAGCAGCAGCAGGCCCAGGAGTGGTACGCGCGGGCCGCGGCCGAGGGGCACGGCGAGGCGGCCCTGCAGCTCGCGGTCGTCCAGGAGCAGCGCGGCAACCTGGGCGGGGCGCTGGAGCGCTACCGGCAGGCGGCGGCCGGTGGCTCGGCCGAGGGCGCGTTCCGGCTGGCCTCGCTGCTGGACCGGCGCGGGGACGCGGACGCCGAGGCCGAGCACTGGTACGCGCTGGCGGCCGACGCCGGGCACCGCCGGGCGCAGGTGCGGATGGGCGTGCGGGCGGCCGAGCGCGGGGCGCTGGAGATCGCCGAGAGCTGGTACCGGCGGGCCGCCGAGGCGGGCAGCCGCAGCGCCGCGTTCAACCTGGGGCTGCTGCTGGCCCGGCAGGACAGCGAGGCCGAGGCGATGCTCTGGTACACCCGGGCCGCCGACGCCGGGCACGGCCGGGCGGCGCTGCGCCTGGCACTGCTGGCGCTGCGCCGCGGGGAGCCGATGCAGGCGGAGAACTGGTGCCGGCGGGCGATCGACTCCGGGCCGGCCGAGGTGGCGGAGCGGGCCGGGCGGCTGCTGGGCGCGCTGAACGCGGAGTTGAGCGCGTAGCCGGACGCCGGGCAACCGGACGGTCGGGCTGCTGCGGACAACCGGCGGGCTAGGGGCGGCAGTTCGGGCACAGGCCGCGGTAGGTGACCTCGGCGGCGGTGACGGTGAAGCCGAAGCGCTCGGCGGCGGGGAGGGCGGCGAGCGGGTCGCCCTGCGGCTGGACGTCGCGGATCGCGCCGCAGCCCGAGCAGATCAGGTGCTGGTGGGCGCGGTGGGCGTTGGGGTCGTAGCGCTTGGCGCGGCCGTCGGCGGCGACCTCCAGGACCTCGCCGAGGGCGACGAGTTCGCCGAGCGTGTTGTAGACGGTGGCGCGGCTGATCTCCGGCAGTCGGGTCGTCGCGCGGGCGTGCACCTCGTCCGCGGTGAGGTGGACGTGTTCGCCGTCCAGGACCTCGGCCACGACCCGGCGCTGCGAGGTCAGCCGCCAGCCTCTCGCGCGCAGTCTCTCCAGCAGGTCGCTCATGCCCTCCAGAGTAGGTCACCCTCCGAGATTGGTTCCAGTATTGACTTGGACAAAGTCCAAGTTAGGATCGTGTCATCACGACCGGATACCGCGGAGGCACTCCCATGACGACCCAGGACGAGCTGCGCCCGACCCTGACCACGGAGGCGGGTGCCCCCGTCGCCGACAACCAGAACACCGAGACGGCGGGCCCCGGGGGCCCGGCGCTCATCCAGGACCAGCTGCTGTTCGAGAAGCTCGCGCACTTCAACCGCGAGCGGATCCCGGAGCGCGTGGTGCACGCCCGCGGCGCCGGCGCGTACGGCACCTTCACCGTGACCGCCGACCTGACGCCCTGGACCCGGGCGGCGTTCCTCTCCGAGGTCGGCAAGCAGACCGAGACGTTCCTGCGCTTCTCCACGGTGGCGGGCAACCTCGGCGCGGCCGACGCGGTGCGCGACCCGCGCGGCTTCGCGCTGAAGTTCTACACCGAGGAGGGCAACTACGACCTCGTCGGCAACAACACCCCGGTGTTCTTCATCAAGGACGCCATCAAGTTCCCCGACTTCATCCACACCCAGAAGCGCGACCCGTACACCGGCTCGCAGGAGGCGGACAACGTCTGGGACTTCTGGGGCCTGTCGCCCGAGGCCACCCACCAGGTGACCTGGCTGTTCGGCGACCGCGGCATCCCGGCCTCGTACCGGCACATGAACGGCTACGGCTCGCACACCTACCAGTGGCAGAACGAGGCCGGCGAGCACTTCTGGGTCAAGTACCACTTCAAGACCGACCAGGGCATCCGCAACCTCACCCAGGCCGAGGCCAACACCCTCGCCGGCGAGGACCCGGACAGCCACCAGCGCGACCTGCGCGAGTCGATCGAGCGCGGCGAGTTCCCCAGCTGGACGGTGCAGGTCCAGATCATGCCGGCGGCCGACGCGGCGAACTACCGCTTCAACCCCTTCGACCTGACCAAGGTCTGGCCGCACGCCGACTACCCGCCGATCGAGATCGGGAAGCTGGAGCTCAACCGCAACCCCGACAACGTCTTCGCCGAGGTCGAGCAGTCGGTCTTCTCCCCGGCGCACTTCGTGCCCGGCATCGGCCCGTCCCCGGACAAGATGCTCCAGGGCCGCCTGTTCGCGTACGCCGACGCCCACCGCTACCGGGTCGGCATCAACGCCGACCACCTGCCGGTGAACCGTCCGCACGCCACCGAGGCCCGCACCAACAGCCGGGACGGCTACCTGTACGACGGCCGCCACGGCCGGCAGAAGAACTACGAGCCGAACAGCTTCGGCGGCCCGGTGCAGACCGGCCGTCCGCTGTGGGCCGCGACCGCCGTCGACGGCCTCACCGGCAACCACGTCGCGCCCTCGCACGCCGAGGACGACGACTTCGTGCAGGCCGGCGACCTCTACCGGCTGTTCTCCGAGGAGGAGAAGCAGCGCCTGGTCGCCAACCTGGCGGGCTTCATCGCCAAGGTCTCGGCCGACCGCGAGGACATCGTGGAGCGGGCGGTCGACAACTTCCGCAAGGCCGACGCCGACTTCGGGCAGCGGCTGGACGCGGCGGTCCGGGAGCTGCGCAAGCAGTAGCCCCGCGCACCCGGGCGAGAACGGCGGGCCCCGGTGACCTGCTCCCACAGGTCACCGGGGCCCGCGCACGCCTCGGCCCGAGGATCCGGCTCAGACGCCCAGCCGGCGCAGGGCCTCCTCGTGCAGCAGGCCGTTGGAGGCGACGGCGTCGGCGCCGCCGGGGCCGGGGACGCCGTCCAGACCGGTGAAGCGGCCGCCGGCCTCCTCGACGATGATGCAGTTGGCCGCCATGTCCCACAGCGACAGCTCGGGCTCGGCGGCGATGTCGACGGCGCCCTCGGCGACCATCATGTAGGACCAGAAGTCGCCGTAGGCGCGGGTGCGCCAGCAGGCGCGGGTGAGGTCCAGGAACGGGTCGAGGCGCCCGCGCTCCTCCCAGCCGGTGAGCGAGGAGTAGGAGAAGGACGCGTCCTCGATCCGGGAGACGCCGGAGACGTGCAGCCGGGAGGCCTTGGCCAGGCTGCGGCCGCCGAACGCCCCGAGGCCCTTGGCCGCCCACCAGCGGCGCTGGAGCGCGGGGGCGGAGACCATGCCGACCACCGGGCGCTCGACGCCGTCCGGGCCGTCCTCCAGCAGGGCGATCAGGGTGGCCCAGACCGGGACGCCGCGGATGTAGTTCTTGGTGCCGTCGATCGGGTCGATCACCCAGCGGCGCGGGCCCGAGCCCTGGAGGCCGAACTCCTCGCCGAGGACGGCGTCGCGCGGGCGGGCGCGCTGGAGCACGCTCCGCACCAGCTCCTCGGCGGCCTTGTCGGCGTCGCTCACCGGGGTGAGGTCGGGCTTGGTCTCGACCTTCAGGTCGAGGGCGCGGAAGCGCTCCAGGGTGACCGAGTCGGCCGAGTCGGCGAGGACATGGGCGAGTCGGAGGTCGTCGTGGTAATCGGCCATGCCCGAAACCCTAGCCGCTCAGTGGGCCGTGCCGCTGAGCTGGAGGCCGATGACGCCGGCGATCACCAGCGAGATCGAGACCAGCTTGAGGACCGAACTGGTCTCGTCCAGGAAGACCATGCCGTAGATCGCGGTGCCGGCCGCGCCGATGCCCGTCCACACCGCGTAGGCGGGGCCGACCGGCAGGGTCTTCAGCGAGAGGGTGAGCAGGCCGAAGCTGCCGAGGGCGAACACGCAGAAGCTGATGGTGGGCCAGAGCCTGGTGAAACCCTCGCTGAGCTTGAGGTTGATCGCGAAGCCGGTCTCCAGCAGGCCGGCCAGGACCACCAGGGCCCATGCCATCGCGTGCCCTCCCTGTCGATCGGGGGTCGGACCGGGTACGGTCCGACCTTCCTATGATCGCCAGGTGAGCCCGCTCCGACACCTCGAACGGGCCACCGGCGCCGAACCCGGGGACGGGCCCGGCGCCGCCGGGCTCAGTCGAGCTCGCCCTCCTTGCTGGCCAGCAGCCGGCGCAGCGAGTAGAGCCGGGCGGCCTCGGCGTGGCCCTCGGCGACCCAGGCGTCCAGCGCGCAGTCCGGCTCGTCGTGGCTGCACGCGCGCGGGCAGTCGACGGTGCCGGGCTCCAGGTCGGGGAAGGCGAGGATGACCCGGGACGGGTCGATGTGCGAGAGGCCGAAGGAGCGGAAGCCGGGCGTGTCGATCACCCAGCCGGGGTTCAGCGCCTTCTTCGAGCCCGGCTTGGCGCCGGGCGGCGGGGGCAGCCGCAGCGCCAGGGCGGAGACGGTGGTGTGCCGGCCGCGGCCGGTCACCGCGTTGACGCGCCCGGTCTGCCGCTGGCGGTCCGGGACGAGCGCGTTGACCAGGGTGGTCTTGCCGACGCCCGAGTGGCCGATGAACACCGTGGACAGCCCGCGCAGGTGCTCGCGGACGGCCTCGGCGCCGGTGGTCTCCAGCTCGTCGCGGCGGGTGACCACGTACGTGATGCCCAGCGGGGCGTACGAGTCCAGCAGCGTCGAGGCCGGCGCGAGGTCGGACTTGGTGAGCACCAGCAGCGGCTCCATGCCCGCGTCGTAGGCCGCCACCAGGCAGCGGTCGATCAGCCGGGGGCGCGGCTCCGGGTCGGCCAGGGCGGTGACGATCGCCAGCTGCTGGGCGTTGGCGACCACGATCCGCTCGTACGGGTCGTCGTCGTCCGCCGTGCGCCGCAGCACCGAGCCGCGCTCCTCGACCCGGACGATCCGGGCCAGGGTGTCGGCGTCCCCGGAGAGGTCCCCGACCAGGTTGACCATGTCGCCGACGACGACGCCCTTGCGGCCCAGCTCGCGGGCCTTCATGGCGACGACCTCGCGCTCCTGCTTCGTCCCAGGGTCGACCAGGCAGGTGACCCGGCCGCGGTCGACGGTCAGCACCATCGCCTCGGCGGCGTCCTCGTGCTTGGGCCGGATCCGGGTCCGCGGCCGGGACCCCCGGCGGGCGGGGCGGTTGCGGATGTCGTCCTCGTCGGCGTCCTTGCCGTAGCGGCGCATGTGCTCAGTCTCCGCTCAGACGCCCGCCGTCGCTTCCGCCGCTTCGCCGAGCAGTTCGGCCCACATCCCCGGGAAGTCGGGCAGGGTCTTGGCGGTGGTGGCCACGTTCTCGACCTCCACGCCGGGGACGGCGAGGCCGAGGACGGCGGCGGCGGTGGCGAGGCGGTGGTCCTCGTAGGTGTGGAAGACGCCCCCGTGCAGCGGGCGCGGGCGGATCCGCAGACCGTCCTCGGTCTCCGTGACGTCGCCGCCCAGGTCGTTGATCTCCTTGGCGAGCGCGGCGAGCCGGTCCGTCTCGTGCAGGCGCAGGTGCGCGATGCCGTACAGGTGGGACTCGGAGTCGGCGAGCGCGGCGACGGCGGCGATCACCGGGGTGAGCTCGCCGACGTCGTGCAGGTCGGCCTCGATGCCGTGGATCCGGCCGGTGCCGGTGAACTGCAGGCCCTCGTCGGTGAAGTCGCAGGCGCCACCCATCCGGGTGTAGATCTCGCGCAGCTGGTCACCGGGCTGGGAGGTGTGCTTGGGCCAGTCCCGCACGGTGACCCGGCCACCGGTGACCAGCGCGGCGCCGAAGAACGGCGCGGCGTTGGAGAGGTCCGGCTCGACCACCAGGTCGCGGCCGATCACGGCGCCCGGGGTGACCCGCCAGACGTCCTTCTCGCCGCCGTCCTCGGGGGCGTCGACCTGGGCGCCGGCCAGCCGCAGCATCTCCACGGTCATCCGGATGTGCGGCAGCGACGGGACCGGGCCGCCGACGTGGCGGACCTCGATGCCGTGGTTGTAGCGGGCGCCGGAGAGCAGCAGGGCGGAGACGAACTGGGACGAGGAGGAGGCGTCCAGCTCGACCGGGCCGCCGTCCAGCGAGCCGGTGCCGTGCACCGTCAGCGGGAAGGCACCGCGGCCGCCGTCCTCGATCCGGGCGCCGAGCGCGCGCAGGGCGTTGATCACGCCGTGCTGGGGGCGCTCGTAGCAGCGCGGGTCGCCGTCGAAGTGCACCGGGCCGTCGGCCAGGACGGCCAGCGGGGGCAGGAAGCGCATCACGGTGCCGGCGTTGCCGACGTCGACCGAGGCGGGGCCGAGCAGCGCGGGGGCGGGGATGATCCGCCAGGCCTCGCCGCCGCCGGTGCCGCCGGAGTCGTTGTTGACCTTCTCCTCGATGGTGACCCCGAGGGCGCGCAGGCCGTCGGCCATCAGCTGGGAGTCGCGGCTGCGCAGCGGGCGCCGCACCCAGCCCGGCCCGTCGGCGAGGGCCGCCAGCACCAGGGCCCGGTTGGTGACCGACTTGGAGCCGGGGATGGTGACGGTGGCGTCGACGGGGCTGGTCGCGACGGGGGCGGGCCACAGGGTCTCGGTCATGGGGCAAGTCTAGGGGCCGTACGGAAACGTTCTCGGCGCGCGGCCGGGCGGCGGGAGGCCCGGTGGGCTCACTGCAGGGGCTGGAGCAGCCAGGCGGCGCCGAGGGCGAGGCAGGCGAGGGCGACGAGCAGGAAGACGGTGACCCAGGCGAGGGCGGGGACGTGGGTGAGCCGGGCGAGCTGGTCGGCGTCGGAGTCGCGGGCCCAGCCGATCCGCCGCTGGTGCTGGAGCTCCAGGACGGGGCGGACGGCGCCGAGGAGCAGGAACCAGCAGCCGAGGTAGGCGAAGCCGGCCTGGACCTCGGCGCTGCCGAACCAGGAGACCAGGAAGAAGGCGCCGCCGGCGACCAGCACGGTGAGGAAGCCGAAGGCGTTGCGGATGCGCAGGAGCAGGGCGAGCAGCAGCACGATCGCCAGCCAGAGCAGCAGGGTGATCCGGTCGGCGGCGAGCAGGGCGGCGCAGCCGAGGCCGAGCAGGGCGGGGGCGGTGTAGCCGGCGGCGGCGGTGAGGACCATGCCGGGGCCGGTGGGGCGGCCGTAGGAGAGGGTGAGTCCGGAGGTGTCCGAGTGCAGCCGGATGCCGGCCAGTTTGCGGCCGGTGACCAGGGCGATCAGGCCGTGGCCGCCCTCGTGGGCGATGGTCACGGCGTTGCGGGCGACGTGCCAGAGCGGGCGGGCCAGGACGGTGAGCAGGGCGGCGGCGCCGGTGGCCAGGACCAGCCAGCCGGGCGGGGCGGCCTGGGTGCCGGTCACCTGGTTCCACAGGTCGCCGAGGGTCTGGTCGTTCGCGTTCATCGGGGTCTCTCCGCCTCCGTCCGTCGTACCGGGCCGCCGTGTGGGCCGTTCGGGGCAGCCTCCCATGCGGGGACGGGCGGGAGGCAGGGGGTGGTTCTGGTCCGTGGATGAACAGGTCCTGAGGAGCGGCGGCATGGCAAGCTGGCCCGCATGTGCGGTCGGTTCGCAGCGAGCAGCAAGCCCGGGGACGTCGTCGAGCTGTTCGGCGTCGAGCACTGGGACCCCGAGGAGACCCTGGACCCGAACTGGAACGTCGCGCCGACCAACAGCGCGTTCGTGGTGCTGGAGCGGCTGGGCCGGGAGCGGCCGCGGCCGGTGCGCCAGCTGCGGGTGCTGCGCTGGGGGCTGGTGCCGCAGTGGTCGAACTCCGCCGAGACGGCGGTGAAGATGATCAACGCCCGGTCGGACACGGTGCACGAGAAGCCCTCGTACCGGCAGGCCTTCGCCGCCCGCCGGTGCATCCTGCCGGTGGACGGCTACTACGAGTGGCAGACGGTCCCGGGGGAGCGCGGCAAGGCCCGCAAGAAGCCGTACTTCGTGTCCCGGGCGGACGGTGCCCCGCTGGCGCTGGCCGGGCTGTACGAGTTCTGGCGCAACCGGGCGGTGCCGCCGGGGCACCCGGAGGCCTGGCTGGTGACGTTCACGATCGTCACCACGGACGCCGAGGAGCTGCTGGCGCCGATCCACGAGCGGATGCCGCTGTTCCTGGACCGGGGGGACTGGGACGAGTGGCTGGACCCGCGGCTGACCGACCCGGACGGGCTGCGCCGGCTGCTGATACCCCCGCCGCCGGGCGCGCTGGTGGCCACCCCGGTGTCGCCGGCGGTCGGCAGCATCCGCAACAACGGCCCGGAGCTCAAGGAGCCGTGGGCCGAGCCCGAGTACGAGACCACCCTGTTCTGAACCGCCTGTTCCGACCTTTTGCGAACGTTCCGGGAGACGTCGAGATGAGCACCACCGAACCGGTCCGCACCGAAGCGGTCCCCACCGGGGCCGGGGAGGCCCGGATCACCTACCACCGGGCCGCGAAGCCGGTGGCCGTCCTGGCCCTCGGCCACGGCGCGGGCGGCGGGATCGAGGCCAGGGACCTGGTGGCGCTGGCCGCGAAGCTGCCGGCCCGGGGGATCACCGTGGCGCTGGTCGAGCAGCCCTGGCGGGTGGCGGGCCGGAGGCTGGGCCCGGCGCCGAAGACGCTGGACGTGGGCTGGCGGCCGGTGGCCGAGCGGCTGGCCGGGCAGGGGCTGCCGCTGGTGGTCGGCGGGCGCAGCGCGGGGGCGCGGGTGGCCTGCCGGACGGGCGCGGCGACCGGGGCGGTCGGGGTGGTGGCGCTGGCGTTCCCGCTGCACCCGCCGGGCCGGCCGGAGAAGAGCCGGGCGGAGGAGCTGCTGGGGTCCGGGCTGCCGACGCTGGTGGTGCAGAGCGCGGCGGACCCGTTCGGCGGGCCGGTGGAGTTCCCGGAGCTGCCGCAGGGGCACGAGCTGGTGGCGGTGCCGTACGGCAGCCACGGCTTCGAGGTGCCCAAGCGGGCGCCGGTGGGGCAGGACGAGGTGCTGGACCTGATCTGCTCGGCGGTGGGGGACTGGGTGCTGCGGCTGGTGTGAGGCCGTGGGGCGGTCCGGCTCCGGCTCCGGCTTCGGGGCCGTGAGCAGGGAGTTTCCATTCGCTCACTCGTGCGAGTGAATGGCGCCCGGGGACGGGAATGCGGGCGGGGCGCGTGTGGTTGTCGTCTCCGTCAGCAGGAGTCACCGGTGAGAGGCAGGGCAGATGGGTTCGATCGCGTGCCCCGAACGGCCTGAGGAGCGCGAGGCCACCGCGGCGTTCGCCCCCTCCTGGTCGGACTGGATCGACGCGGGCGAGAAGCCCGTCAGCCCGATATCCTCCATTTCTGGGCGGCCCGCCGTGGGCCGTGCCCGTCATGCCGAGGAGGTGGGTCCGGTCGTCGGGACCGAGCACGAGGCCGATCCGGGCCGTGGCCCGGGCGACGCCCTGCCCGCGGGCGAGGCGCTCACCGGTGAGGAGCTGGCCGAGGCGATCGGTGAGGACACCTACCGGGTGTCGGCGGAGGAGAGCGAGGAGGCCCGGCGGGAGCGCTTCGAGCGCGACGCCCTGGGCTACCTGGATCCGATGTACTCGGCGGCGCTGCGCATGACGCGCAACCCGGCCGACGCGGAGGACCTGCTCCAGGAGGCGTTCGCCAAGGCGTACGCGTCCTTCCACCAGTTCCGTGAGGGGACGAACCTCAAGGCCTGGCTGTACCGCATCCTCACCAACACGTTCATCAACTCGTACCGCAAGAAGCAGCGGGAGCCCCAGCGCACCGCGGCGGAGGAGATCGAGGACTGGCAGCTGGCCCGGGCCGAGTCGCACATGTCGACCGGTCTGCGCTCGGCCGAGACCCAGGCGCTCGACCACCTCCCCGACAGCGATGTGAAGGACGCGCTCCAGGCCATCCCGGAGGAATTCCGGATCGCCGTCTATCTCGCGGACGTAGAAGGCTTTGCGTACAAGGAGATCGCGGACATCATGGGTACTCCCATCGGTACGGTGATGTCCCGGCTGCACCGCGGCCGCCGTCAGCTGCGCGGCATGCTGGAGGATTACGCCCGTGAGCGCGGGCTCGTCCCGGCCGGCAGCGGGGCAGGGCAGGAAGCGAAGGGCTCGGGCTCATGAGCTGCGGCGATCCGCACGAAACCGAGTGTGGCGAGGTCCTCGACCACCTCTATGAATTCCTCGACAACGAGATGGCCGAGGGTGACTGCGCCAAGTTGCGGGTGCACTTCGAGGAGTGCTCACCCTGCCTGAAGCAGTACGGGCTGGAGCAGGCGATCAAGGCGTTGATCAAGCGTTCCTGCGGGTGCGACGACACCCCGACCGACCTGCGCAGCAAGGTGCTGGCCAGGATCGACTCGATCCGGGCCGGGCAGCGCTCGGGCGAGCAGGTGGTGGTCGCCGTGGAGACCACCGTCGAGCTGCACGTCGAGTCGGCCCGGCCGGCGCCCAGGCCGGGCGGGGCGGGCGAGGCGGAGACGGCCGGGCGCTCGGGCGCTCCGGTCGAGGCCGGCGCCCCCGCGGAGTGACGACCCGTCGGGCGAACGCCCGTACGGCGGCCGACTCCTTGGTCGACCGCCGGGGGCGGTAGCCCCGCGGCCCGCCGGTGAGGGCGGGCCGGACGGTTCGGGCACGTCCGGGCGGGTGTCGGGCGGGTTCAGGGCAAGGGCAACAGCGGCCCCGGGAGTACACACTCCCGGGGCCGCTCCCGTTCTGCTCGCATGCGCCGTCACTCGTTCGAGTGAGCTGGCGGTGCGCCAACTGCGCCATTGCGCCATCATGCGTCCCCATGTCCGGAGGGCGGCCTATTCTCCTGACGGACACTCACCGTCGGTCCGCCCGACGCGCTGAGGCAACACGGGGTCCGTACGGCGGGGAGGTCGAGATCGCTACCGACTGTGGAGGCTCGACCCTGCCGCGAGGGGCGGCGCGCTACCTGGTGGTGGTGCCGGTGGCGGCGCTGTGCTGCCTGGTGCCGCTGCTGCCCGCCGCGGCCGCCCCCGGGGGGCCGCACTGGCTCGGCGCACCGGTGGACTGGCCCAAGGTCGCGCTGCTGGCCTTCCTGCACGGCTGCTGGGAGTCCCTGGCCCAGGGCCTGCCCACGCCCTGCCTGGTGCTGGTGCGCCGGCTGCTGCGCCAGCCGGCGCTGCCCGAGCGGACGCCCGCCCGGCCCGGGGTGAACACCTTCTTCCCGGTGCTGTTCGCCGGGGTGCTGATGCTCCCGCCGGCCGCCGCCGCCCTGGTCGCCGCCCCGGCCGCGCTGCTCGGCGGGCCGAGCGGGCGCGGCTGCCGCCCGCGCCAGCTGTTCAACGGCTCCCAGCTCGCGCTGTGCGCCTTCGCCTCCTCCGTCGCCTTCCACCTGCTGCACGGCCCGCAGCTGCTGCTCGGCTCCCGCTTCCCGGCCGCACTGCTGCCCGGATTCGCCGCCGTCGCGGTGTTCTGCCTGGTCAACGGGGTGGTGGTGGGCGTCATGCTGATGCTCAGCGAGGGCCGCCGGCCCGGGGTGCTGCTGAGCGGGGCGCACGCGTCCTGCGGGCTGCCGGTGCTGGTGCACGCGGCCGGCGGGCTGATGGTCGCGGTGCTCTGGCAGGGCCCGTACGGCGCGTTCGCGGCGCTGCTCGCGCTGCTGCCGCTGTCCATCTCGGCCTGGGTGTTCGCCCAGGGCCAGCGCGAGCGGGACGCCCACCAGGCCACCGTGCAGTCGCTGGTGCAGGCCGTGGAGATCAAGGACTCCTACACCCGGGGCCACAGCGAACGGGTAGGCCGGGCCTCGGTGCTGATCGCCACTCAGCTCGGCATGGAGGCCGAGCGGCTGCGCACCCTGCGCTTCGCGGGCATCCTGCACGACGTCGGCAAGCTCGGCGTGGCCACCGAGCTGCTGCGCAGAAACGGTCCCCTGACCGAGGCCGAGCGCCGGGCGGTGGAGATCCACCCGGTGTACGGGTACGAGCTGGTACGCGGGATCGACTTCCTCGGCGAGGCGCACGCCGGGATCCTGCACCACCACGAGCGGCTGGACGGCCGGGGCTACCCGAGCGGGCTGGCCGGCGAGCAGATCCCCGAGTTCGCCCGGATCATCTCGGTCGCCGACGCCTTCGACTCGATGACCTCCACCCGCTCCTACCGGCGCGGCCGCCCGGTCGGCGAGGCGGTCGCGGAGCTGGAGCGCTGCTCGGGCAGCCAGTTCGACCCGGTGATGGTGCGGGCGCTGATCGACGCGCTGGCCGGGTACGACTGGCAGCCGGTGGTGCACTCCGAGGACTCCATCGAGGCGGTTCCGGACATCCCGCTCGGGGTGCCCGAGCCGGTCCGGGCCGCCCCGGGCCAGGCCGTCCCGGGCCGGGTGCCGCCCCAGGGCGGCGGGACCGTCCCCGCGGCCGGGCAGCCGTGAGGGCCCCCGGGCGGGCGGCTGCCGGGCGGGCGGCCTCCGGTGGCGCGGCCTCCGGTGGTGCCGGTGCCGCCGCCGGGCGGGAGCTGTTCGGGCCCGGGGTGTCCGGGCCCCGGGCACTGCGGCGCGTGGTCCTCGGCCGCGCGCCCTGCGGGCGCACCGCGCGAGCGGTGCACGCGGCGGCCGCCGCGCTGCTGGCGCTCGCGCTGGGCGCGGTCGCGCTGCGTGGGGTCGCGGAGCCCCGGGTCGCGCTGGCGTTCACCGTGCTGATCGCGCTCGGCGAATGCGTCCGCATCACCCTTCCGGGGGATCGGGAACAGGCGCCGATCGGCGCGGCCGGTGCGCTGGCGTACGCCCTGCTCGGGCCGCTGCGCGGGGTGCCGACCGCGCACGGGACGCTCCAGGTGGTCGCGGTGACCGGGGCCGGCCTGCTGCTGGGCCGGCTGGCCGGCCTCGTCCTGCCGGACCGGGCCCTGCCGGACGGCCCCGGGCGCCCGCACCGCCGTCCGCCCTGGGCCGATCCGGCCCGCCGTGACGGCGCCGCCCGCCGGGTGCTCGCCGTCGGCTTCGCGGGCGCCGTCTTCCAGCCGCTCTACAACGGCGGCATGGTCGACCGCTTCTCGCCCGAGGGCCCGGCGTACGGGGTGTTCCTGACCGCCGTCGCCGCGCTGGCCGCGCTCTGCGACGCGACCCTGGCGGCGCTGCTGCGCCGCTCCGGCGGCGGGCTGCGGTTCCCGGCGGCGCTGGAGGACGAGCTGCGCTCGCTGTTCGGCATCGGCTCGGCGATCGTCGCCACCGGGATGCTGGTCAGCCTCGCGGCCGGCGAGGTCGGGCTGTGGGCGCTGCCGCTGTTCTGCACCCCGCTGCTGCTCGCCCAGGTGTCCTTCCGGCGCGCCGCCGCCGTGCGGGCCACCACCGGACAGACCATCGCCAGCCTCGCCCGGGCCACCGAGGTGGCCGGGTACACCCCGCACGGGCACGCGCGCCGGGTCGCGGACACGGCGTGCGCGCTGGGCCGCGAGCTGGGTCTGGGCACCCGCGAGCTCGCCCTGCTGGAGTACGCCGCGCTGATGCACGACGTCGGCCAGCTGTCCCTGGTCGAACCGGTGCCGGACGGCGCCACCGCGCTGCTGCCCGAGGCCGAGCAGCAGCGGATCGCCCGCCTCGGCAGCGAGGTGATCAGCCGCACCGGGGTGCCCCGGCAGGTCGCCGAGCAGGTCGCCCGGCTGGCCGACCCGTGCACCGGGCCCGCCTCCGGCGACGGCCCGGTGCCGCTCGCCTCCCGGATCATCCGGGTCGCCAACGCCCACGACGACCTGCTCACGGCGGCCCGCGGCCGGGGCGTCGGCGAGGCCGTCGGGCGGCTGGAGGCGCTGGAGGCCCTGCGGCTGGGCCGGGGCCGGGTCTACAACGCCCGCGTGGTGGACGCCCTGGCCAGGGTGGGCGGCTAGCGCCCGTCCTCGAACTCGGGTCCGCGGGGCCCGTACGGCCGGGCGGAGCAGGGTCTGCGGGCCCGTACGGCCCGGGCCGTCGGCCGCCGCCGCGGGGCCCGGGATGCGGGTTCCGGCCGTCAGGGGTTGAGCGGGCGGCATCGGACAGGCAGGCTGGGGAGGGGCGGGCCCCAACCTCGGCGGTGGGGAGCGCGGGCGGGGGCGGGCGTGGTTGGATGCGGTCGTAGCGTGGAACACCGACCCGGGGCACCGGGCCCGGGCGCCCTCCGAGGCGGTACGGGCACGGTGGCACGGGACTTGAGCGGACGACGACGGCAGGGACGAACGTGAGGATCTTCCACCGGGCACGGCACCGGCCGTCCGCCACCTGGCGGCAGACGACCGACCGGGCCTTCACGCTGATCGGCGACGGCCGCTACGAGGACGCCGGCGCCCTGCTGGTGATGGCCGCCGACCTGGAGCCGTGGCTCTCCGACTCCTGGTTCAACCTCGCCCTGCTGCACAAGTTCCGCCGGGACTGGGAGCAGGCCCGCTCGGCCGGCCTGCGCGCCGTCGCCCTGCTGGACCGCGAGCACGGCGCCCCGGACTGGTGGAACCTCGGCATCACCGCCACCGCCCTCCAGGACTGGCCGCTGGCCCGCCGCGCCTGGCAGGCGTACGGGCTGAAGCTGTCCGGCGGCCCCGGCGCGCAGCCGGACGGCCCGGTCAGCCTGGACCTCGGCACCACCCCGGTGCGGCTGTCCCCGGACGGCGAGTCCGAGGTGGTCTGGGGCCGCCGGCTGGACCCGGCCCGGATCGAGGTGCTGTCCATCCCGCTGCCCTCCTCCGGCCGCCGCTGGGGCGAGGTGGTGCTGCACGACGGCGCCCCGCACGGCGAGCGGGTCACCGACGGCGTCGCCTACCCGGTGTTCGACGAGATCGAGCTGTGGGCGCCCTCCCCGGTGCCGACGTACGTGGTGCTGCTGCAGGCCGCCACCGCCGGGGACCGGGACGCGCTGGAGCGGCTGGTCGCCGACGCCGGCTACGCGGCCGAGGACTGGACCTCCTCGGTGCGGCTGCTGTGCCGTGCCTGCTCGGAGAGCCGGATGGCCTCCGACGACGGGGTCGCCGCCCACCACGACCCGCACGACGACGGTGACGCCGCCCACCCCGGCCACCTCAGCCACCTCAGCCAGGGCGGTGCGGCCGGGATGTCCTGGCTGGTCGAGCGCGAGTGCGGGATCGCCGCCCCGGCCCACCTGGTGCGCACCCTGCTGGACCGCTGGGTCGCGTCCGCCCCGGGAAGCCGGGCGTACCGGGACCTCGAAGAAGTGTGCTGAGTACCCTGGTGAGGTAACGCGTACACCGACGGAAGCGGAAGACATGGCGGAGCAGGCCGAGCAGCACGAGCACGAGCACGACGTGGAGGGGACGGCGGCCGAGGCGCCCGTGAAGGTGATCGGTGAGGAGCCCGACCTCAGCAAGGGCACCGCCCGTCCGATCACCGTCGTCGGCAACCCGGTGCTGCACCGCGAGGTCAAGGACGTCACCGTCTTCGACGGCGAGCTGTCCGCGCTGATCGACGACATGTTCCAGTCGATGTACGCCGCCGAGGGTGTCGGCCTCGCCGCCAACCAGATCGGCGTCGACCTCAAGGTCTTCGTCTACGACTGCCCGGACGACGAGGGCGTGCGCCACATCGGCCACGTGATCAACCCCGTGCTGGAGGAGTACCCGGCCGACCGCCGCCGCGTCCTAGACGACGGCAACGAGGGCTGCCTCTCCGTCCCGACCGCCTACGCCGAGCTGGCCCGCCCGGACTACGCCGCGGTCACCGGCGTCGACAAGGACGGTCAGCCGATCCGCGTCGAGGGCACCGGCTTCTTCTCGCGCTGCCTCCAGCACGAGACCGACCACCTCTACGGCACCCTCTACATCGACAAGCTGTCGAAGCGGGACCGCAAGGACGCCCTGAAGCAGATGGCCGAGGGCACCCCGAAGTACGCGACCGTGGCGAACGACTGACGGTCCGTCGCACGCGAGGGCCGGGACACCGCTGGTGTCCCGGCCCTCGGCGTTCCGTGGGGCGGTTTCGTGCGGGGGAGCGGCTCAGGACTCGCCGTGCTGGCCGCGGGAGAAGATGGTCGGGCTGCCGGGGAGCTCCGGGTTCGCGCCGAGGTGGTCGGCCAGGTCGCGCACCCCCTCGGCGAGCGAGACCGCCGGCCGGTAGCCGAGGCCCTGGAGCTTGGAGATGTCGCCGACCAGCCGGTAGGTGTCGTCCTCGATCTCCGGGATCACGCTGACCTCGGGGGTGACGCCGGTGGCCTCGCCGATCGTGTTGACGAGGTCGCGCATCGAGACCTCCGTACCGGAGCCGATGTTGAACACCTCGCCCAGCTCGGCCCGGTCGGCGATCGTCAGCAGCCCCTGGACCAGGTCGGTGACGTGGACGAAGTCGCGGGTCTTCCGGTCGATGTCGCCCACGATCTGGATGGGCTGGTGGTTGAGGTGCCAGCGCAGGAACCGGCCGACCTCGACCATCGCCTCGTGCGGGTTCTCACCCGGCCCGTAGACGCAGAACGGGCGGCCGACCACCACCGGCAGACCGCAGGCGCGGTGGAGCGCCAGGCAGGTGATCTCGCCGCTGAGCTTCGACGCGCCGTACGGGACGAAGGGGCGGGTCGGGTGGTCCTCGTCCATGGGGAATTTCCGCGGAGTTCCGTAGACGGACGCGGACGAGACGTAGACGACCCGGCGGACGGACGCCTTGAGGAGGGCCTCGGCGAAGATCAGGGTGCCGAGTGCGTTGATCTCGAAGTCGAGGCGCGGCTGCGTCACCGACAGCGTGCCGTTCGCGTTCGCGGCGACATGGAAGACCAGGTCGGCGTCGTCCACGGCCTCGGCGACGGCGTCGACCTCGCGGATGTCCAGCAGGTGCAGGGTGGTCCCGGACGGCGCCGAGATGCTCGTCGCGGTGCGGGCGTTGTCGATGATCGCCACCTCTTTCCCGAGAAAGAGAAGGGCGCTGGTCAGGTGCCTTCCGACGAAACCCAATCCGCCCGACACCAATACCTTGTCGTATTCTTCGAGCATATTATCGATATATCAAGCCTCGAACATATTCGCGATCCGGGAATTCGGAATCGCGTCCGTCCGGGTGAAAATCAGGCGGACAGGTGTTGTCCCGGTTCGTGTTGTCCCGGTTCCTGGCGCTCCGGCTCGGGGTGTTCCGGCTCGTGGTGCTCCGGCTCCGTGTCGAAGGCGCGGAAGAGCGAGAGGTCGGGGGTGCGGCCGCGGATCGCGGTCCAGGCCTCGTCGAAGTCGCGCCGGACCCCGGACGGCGGCCACGGGGCGGGCCGCAGCTCCGGGGGGAGGAGCGGGTCGAGCTCCAGGGCGTGGGTGAAGGCCTCGGCCAGGCGCAGCGCGGTGGCGACGAGTTCGACGGAGCCGCGGTCGGGGCCGAGGGGCTCCTCGGCCAGTGCGTCGGCGAGGGGCCGGTAGGCCTCGACCGTCCCGGCCGCGGGCCAGAGGTGCTCGGCGGTGGCGGCGGGGCCGGTGAAGCCCCGGCCGGTCAGGCGGGTGGCCTCCGCCGTGACCAGGTAGGCGTCGACGGTCGCCGCCGAGGCCTCGGCGGCGAGTTCGTCGAGCAGGTCGTGCGGGCTGACGTAGGCGCCAGGGGCGAGCGGGGCGGCGCCGAGCCGGGTCAGCGCGGTGCGCAGGGCGTCGCGTTCCGCCCGGTGCCGCTCGGGGACGGAGAAGGTGTAGAGGCGCCACAGTCCGTCCCAGGGGGCGCGCCCGGCGTCCTGGGTGTAGGCGAGCGCGACGAGCCGGACGTCCAGGTCCGAGCGGAGCCGGCCCGCGTCGGTCAGGACGAGCCGGCCCTTGCGGCCCCGCCCCTCCTGCCGCAGGACGCCCGCCGCCTCCAGCCGCCGTACGGCCAGCCGTACCGGCTGGTCCGACAGGCCGGCCGCCGCGGCGACGTCGTAGACGTAGTCGAGCGGGGCCGCGCCCTGCGGGTCGAAGCAGGCCTCGACGACCGTGCGCGGCGCGGGTCGGTACGGCGCGGCGTTGTCTGCGGACACGGGAGACCTCGGTTCTCGATCACGGGGCCCGGGGCTGGGGCCGTCCGGTCAATGTGCCACATCCGGCACGCGGGGCCTCAGGCGCCTTCCCAGGGGTAGCCGTGGCGGCGGAAGGCCGAGGCGATGGCCGCCTTCCCGCCCTCGACGTCGTCGTCGAAGAGGACCCGGCCGACCGGTGACTCGATCCGCACCTTGCCGCCGTGGCGGAAGACGCCGCCGACCTGGTCCCGGGTGATCACCCGGCTGTCGTCGCCCTCGACGACGGTGATGCTCTCGTCCGAGATGCGCAGCGTGGCGGCGTGGTAGGTGACGAACATCCCGACCACGAGCCCGACGGCGGCGAGCGCCACCGGTCGGCCGATCACCATGGCCGGGGAGGTGAACGAGCCCAGGAAGCGCACGGTGTCCGCGTAGGGGATCGGGTGCCGGGCGGCGAACTGGAGGAGCCACGGGACGGCGAAGCCGAGGCCGGCGCCGACCGCGCCGCAGAAGGCCCAGATGACCACCTTGGTGTCGAGGGGCATCCGGAGCTCGGTCACGGCGGACTGGGCGCCGGTATCTTTCGTCATGCGTACGACCGTAGCAGATTCGATAGGTTCGGGGGTGTGGCCGGAGGCGCTCCGGGGCGGGGCGGCGGCCCCGGTGTCACGTTTCCGACGGCTCCCCGGTCCATCTGTCGGGCGCGGTGGCCGCAGTCCGCGCCGCCGACCGAGAGAGGGGACATGACCATGGAGACCCTGACCGTCCGACGCGTCATCGCCGCACCGATCGAGGACGTGTTCGACTGGTGCGCCACCACCACCAACTACACCCGCTTCCCGCTCATCCTCCGGGCCCGCCTGGCCCGGCCGGGCGCCGGTGCGCCGTACGGCGTGGGGGCGGTGCGGGTGCACACCTGGGCGATCGGCTGGTTCCGCGAGCGGGTCACCGCGTACAACCGGCCGTACGGCTTCGACTACACGGTCGAGCGCAGCCTGCCGCCGTCCCGGCACGAACTCGGCCGGATGACCTTCACCGAGGTCCCCGGCGGGACCGAGGTCGCGTGGACGACCACCTTCCAGGTCCGCCTGCCCTTCGGCGCGGCCCTCACCCGGGCCCTGGCCAAGCCGGTCATCGCCCACACCTTCGGCCGCATCCTCGCCGCCGCCGACGCCGACCTCACCGCCGGCCGCCGGCGGGCCGGGAACGGCGACGCCGGGTGACGGCGCGCAACGACAGAGGTGCCCCGCACGGCCGAGCCGTGCGGGGCACCTCTGTCGTATCTGTGGCTTAGAAGTCGTCGTCGAAGGCGACGGAGCCCTCGACGGCGACCTGGTACGCCGAGACGCGGCGCTCGAAGAAGTTGGTCAGCTCCTGGACGTTCTGGAGCTCCATGAAGCCGAACGGGTTCGTCGACCCGTAGCGGATCGGCAGGCCCAGGCGGGCCAGGCGCTGGTCCGCCACGGCCTGCAGGTACTCGCGCATCGAGGCGGTGTTCATGCCGGGCAGGCCGTCGCCGCACAGGTCCTGGGCGAACTGGAGCTCGGCCTCGACGGCCTCCTCCAGCATCTCCGTGACCTGCTTGGCCATCTCGTCGTCGAAGAGGTCGGGCTCCTCCTCGCGGACGGTGTCGACCACCGACATCGCGAAGTCCATGTGCATGGACTCGTCGCGGAACACCCAGTTGGTGCCCGTGGCCAGGCCGTGCAGCAGGCCGCGCGAACGGAACCAGTACACGTAGGCGAAGGCGCCGTAGAAGAACAGGCCCTCCACACAAGCCGCGAAGCAGATCAGGTTCAGGAGGAACGCGCGGCGGTCCTCCTTGGTCTGCAGCGAGTCGATGTGGTCGACCGCGTTCATGTACTTGAAGCAGAACTGCGCCTTCTGGCGGATGGAGGGGATGTTCTCCACCGCGGCGAAGGCCGCGTTGCGGTCCTCCGGGTCGGGCAGGTAGGTGTCCAGCAGCGTCAGGTAGAACTGGACGTGCACGGCCTCTTCGAACAGCTGCCGCGAGAGGTACAGGCGCGCCTCGGGCGAGTTGATGTGCTTGTAGAGGCTCAGCACCACGTTGTTGGAGACGATCGAGTCGCCCGTCGCGAAGAACGCGACCAGCCGGCCGATGAGGTGGCGCTCGCCCTCGCTGAGCTTCGCCAGGTCGGCGACGTCGGAGTGCAGGTCCACCTCCTCGACGGTCCAGGTGTTCTTGATCGCGTCCCGGTACCGGTCGTAGAACGACGGGTAGCGCATCGGGCGCAGGGTCAGCTCGAAGCCGGGGTCGAGCAGCATCTTGCGGTCTTCGGGGGTGGTCACTGGCAGGCCTCGCAGGACTCGGGGTTCTCCAGGGAGCAGGCGATGGCGGCTTCCTGCTCCGGGGTGAGGGAGGGGGTGTTCACGGGCACCGGCGCCGGCGCGGCGGCACGGGCGGTGCCGGACGCGGCCTGGGCGATGCGGGTGGCCGGGCGCGAACGCAGGTAGTAGGTGGTCTTCAGACCCACCTTCCACGCGTAGGCGTACATCGAGCTGAGCTTGCCGATGGTCGGCGCCGCCATGAACAGGTTCAGGGACTGGCTCTGGTCCAGGTACGGCATACGGGCCGCGGCCAGGTCGATCAGCGCGCGCTGCGGCAGCTCCCAGGCCGTCCGGTACAGCGAACGGACCCCGGCGGGCAGCCAGTTCAGGTCCTGGACGGAGCCGTTGGCGTCGCGCAGGGCGTCGCGGGTCTGCTGGTCCCAGACGCCGAGCTCCTTGAGCTCGCGCACCAGGTACGGGTTGACCTGGAGGAACTCGCCGGACAGCGTCTCGCGCTTGAACAGGTTGGACACCTGCGGCTCGATGCACTCGTACACGCCGGCGATGGACGCGATGGTCGCGGTCGGCGCGATGGCCAGCAGCAGCGAGTTGCGCAGGCCGGTCTCGGCGATCCGGGCGCGCAGCGCCGTCCAGCGGTCGGCCCACTGCGGGGCGGCCGTCGGGAAGTGGTCGATGTGCAGCTCGCCGCGGGCGGCGCGGGTCTCGCCGTACGCCTCGTGGCGGCCGAGCTGCTCGGCCAGGTCGGCGGAGCGCTCGTACGCGGTGAGCATGATGCGCTCGGCGATCAGCGTGGACAGGCGGGCGGCCTCGGCGGAGTCGAAGTCGATCCGCAGCTTGAAGAAGACGTCCTGGAGGCCCATCACGCCGAGGCCGACCGGCCGCCAGCGGGAGTTGGAGGTGCCGGCCTCGGTGGTCGGGTAGAAGTTGATGTCCACCACGCGGTCGAGGAACGTCACGGCCGTGCGGACGGTGGCGTCGAGGCGCTCCCAGTCCATGGCGCCGAGCAGGTCGTCGACCGTGGCACCGGGGGCCACGTGGGCGCCGAGGTTGACCGAGCCGAGGTTGCAGACGGCGGTCTCGGAGTCGTCCGTGACCTCCAGGATCTCCGTGCACAGGTTGGAGGAGTGCACGGTGCGGCCCGGCAGGGCGGTCTGGTTGGCGGCGCGGTTGGAGGCGTCCTTGAAGGTCATCCAGCCGTTGCCGGTCTGCGCCAGGGTGCGCATCATGCGGGCGTACAGGGTCTGCGCCGGGATGGTGCGGACGGCCTTGCCGGCCAGCTCGGCCTTGCGGTAGGCCTCGTCGAAGTCGGCGCCCCACAGGTCGACCAGCTCCGGCACGTCGGCCGGGGAGAACAGCGACCAGTCCTGGTTGGCGTTGACCCGGCGCATGAACTCGTCCGGGATCCAGTGCGCCAGGTTGAGGTTGTGGGTGCGGCGGGCCTCTTCGCCGGTGTTGTCGCGGAGCTCCAGGAACTCCTCGATGTCGGCGTGCCAGGTCTCCAGGTAGACGCAGGCCGCGCCCTTGCGGCGGCCGCCCTGGTTGACGGCGGCGACCGAGGAGTCGAGGGTGCGCAGGAACGGCACGATGCCGTTGGACTTGCCGTTGGTGCCGCGGATCAGGCTGCCGCGCGAGCGGATGCGCGAGTAGGACAGGCCGATGCCGCCGGCGTGCTTGGACAGGCGGGCGATCTGCGCGTAGCGGTTGTAGATCGAGTCCAGGTTGTCCAGCGGCGAGTCGAGCAGGTAGCAGCTCGACATCTGCGGGTGCCGGGTGCCGGAGTTGAACAGCGTCGGCGAGGAGGTCAGGTACTCCAGGCGGCTCATCAGGCCGTACAGCTCGGCCACCTCGCGCACCGACTGCTCGCTGTCGCCGACCGCCAGGCCGCAGGCGACGCGGAGCAGGAAGTGCTGCGGGGTCTCGATCACCTTGCGGGTGATCGGGTGGCGCAGCAGGTAGCGGGACTGCACGGTGCGCAGGCCGAAGTACTCGAAGCGGTCGTCGCCGGCGGTGTCGATCAGCGCGTCCAGGGCGGCGGCGTGCTTGGCGACGAAGTCCGCGGTGGTGTCGCCGATCAGGCCCTCGGTGTGGCCGACGGCGATCGAGGCGGAGAAGGACACCGAGCCCTGGCTGTTCGCCTCGTCGACGATCTCCAGCGCGAGCAGGCGGGCGGCCAGCTTCGAGTACTGGGGGTCCTCGGCGATCATCGACGCGGCGGCGTCCACGGCCAGCCCGCGCAGCTCGGCGAAGTCCGAGCCGGCGTGGCGGCCGCGCAGCGCGGCGGCGGCGACATGGCCGGGGTCGACCTCGGTGAGGTCGGTGCTGCGGTCGGTGAGCAGCCGCAGCAGCGCGCCCCCGGGGTCGGAGACCGTCGGGTCGGTGAAGGCGGTACCGGAGCCCTGGGCGGGCAGGGTGGCTGAGGCAGCGGTGGTCAAGGCGCTCTCTCCTGGCGGCGATCGGCGGCGGTGCTCGGGGGGCCACCGGGCCGATCTGGGCAGGGGAGCACGGCGCGAACGCAAAAAAGCGTCGCGCGAGGTGACTCCCCGGCCCGCCCGCGAGGCCCGGAGGGGTACTGCTGGTGCCGGCGCGGCCTCTGCGGGAGGGCCGTGGCGCACGCCGTCGGCAGGTACTCGGACTCGCGGGGTGCGGCTGCTGGAGCCGCCCGCTCACCGCTGCGGGGCAGTCCCGGATTCGCACCGGGTTCCCCTGCATCGACAGCAGAAGCGAGCATACATGTTGTGCCGCCGGACTGCGGCGGCACCATATGTTGTGCCTGTCGTGTCGCGGATGTGCGTGGGCCGGGCGGCCGGTCAGTGCTTCAGATAGACCTTGTACGTGCTCGAATCGCCGGTCGGCGAGGTGAATTGGGCGACCAGCCGGTAGTGTCCGGCGGCGCCCAGGGCCTCGCCCAGGGCCCGGTCGGTGGCCCTCGGCGCGGTGCTGTCGAGGACGACCATGGTGAACCAGCCGTCCCGGATCGCGGCGACGCTGCCGTCGTCGCCGTGGTGCTCGACGCCGGCCCCGTCGCGGTAGTCCGTGCCGGCGCGCGCGGAGACCCACTGCTCGGGCTTGGAGACGCCGCCGAGGTAGTACTCGGCGAGTCCGTCGACCTCGGTGAGGTAGCGGCCCTGGGGCTCCGTGTGGACCCGCAGGACGGCCAGCAGGCGGCCGGAGTCGGGCCCGTTCTGGTAGCGCAGCGCGGACTGCTCCAGGCCGAGGGCGAGCAGGGCGACCCAGACCAGGATGCCGAGCTGGGGGTGGCGGAAGTGGGCGCCGACCAGCCGGGTCAGGCCGACCCCGGCGAGCGGGGCGGCCAGCAGCATGCCGTAGCCGAGATGGCGGAACAGCGCGCCGGAGGTGCCGGTCCACAGGTGGGCGGCGGGGACCAGCAGGGCGGTGGCGGTCAGGACGGCCCCGAGCAGGGCGCGCCGGCCCCGGGTGGTGGGGAGGGGCTCCTTCTCCGGCGCGTCGTGCTCGGGCATCTGTTCGCGGCGCGCGTAGGCGATGGTGCCGGCCACCGCGAGGACGGTGAACAGGCCGGCCCACTGGAGCGTGCCGAGCAGGACCGAGCCGGCCGAGCCGGGGGCGTTGCCGCGCGAGGGCGACCACCCGGCGACCTTGCCGAGGGTGCCGTACGGGAGCAGCAGGACGAGGGTGCCGAGGGCCGTCAGCAGTGAGCGCAGGGCGGCCGGGCCCACCCGGTGGTACGGCCGGGCGCAGGCGAAGGCGAGGGCCACCAGGGCGGGGACGGCGAAGGCCGCGGAGTAGGCCGTGGCGCAGGCCAGCGCCGTGGGCGGGGCGGCGAGCAGGGCCAGGGCCGGATGGCGGCCTGCCGTGAACACCGTGGTCCAGGCCGCGAGGGCGACCAGCAGGACGGCGAGGGACTCGGGCGCGGCGTAGAAGCCGACCACCACGGTGGACTGGAGGACGGCGTACCCGGCGATGGCGCAGATGGCGACCCGCTCGTTGAACAGCCGCCGGGTCAGCGAGTACAGCAGGACCGTGGTGAGCAGCGCGAAGCCGAGGCTGAGCAGCCGGGTGCCCCAGATGCCGTTGGCGTCGGCGGCGGCGCCGGCCAGCGGCGGGTAGAGCCAGGGCGAGCCGTGCACCCGGTCGACCAGGTCGGTGGTGACCGGGGTGCCGTGCAGCAGGTGGGCCAGCTGCTGGCGGCCGGCGACCATGGCGGCGGCCTCGTCGGGGTGCGCGGCGGCCAGCAGGCGCAGCGAGAGGGCGGCCTGGACGGTGAGGACGGCGCCCAGCAGCCCGCGGGCGATCCAGCGGCGCCGGGGGCTGGTGCCCGGGTCCCAGCCGATCGCGGGGACCCGCGGGATGGTGTACGGGGCCAGCTCGACGCCGTCGGGGTTGTCGACCGCCACGGCGGGGCGCGGACCGTCGGGGCTGTCCACCGCCACGGCGCCGGGCCCGTCCGGGTCCGGCTCGGCGGCCGGGTCGTGGGCGGAGCGGCCGTGCGGGACGGGGGAGAACTCGGACTCAGTGCTCATCAGGGGTTCCGGATGTCGAAGCCGTAACGGGGGTCGGACACGCGCTGCTTGAACGCGGCGAGGGTGTCCGGCACGGCCTCGACCCGCCAGTCCGCCCGCTTGACGATGTTGAACCAGACGAAGCCGACGATGTCGTCGTGCGCCTCCAGCCCGGAGAACAGCTGGTCGATGTCCGCGTGCTGGCGCTTGCCCTGCTCGGAGGCGGTCTCGCTGATGAAGAAGGGCTTCTGGGAGAAGCCGCGGATCTCGGCCATGGTCGGGCCGTAGAGCGCGTCGAAGGTCTTGGGCCCGGTCTTGGTGAAGTAGCCGGTCATGCCGGCCCAGTCGACGTAGGTGTCGCCGGGGTAGTACGGCTCCAGGCGGGTGTTGGGCGCGGGGTCGGTGATGTTGGGGCTCCAGACCCAGATCACGTTGGTGGCGCCGGCCTGGTCGAAGAGGTCGTGGACGTGGCGCCAGGCGGCCACGAAGTCCTCGGGGGTGGCGGCCTGACGGCCCCACGGGTACCAGTCGCCGTTCATCTCGTGGGCGATGCTGACGGCGATCGGCAGGTTGAACTTGGCCACGGCCTTGGCGACGCCGCGCACGTAGTCGTCGGTGTCGCCGGCCGCGATCGAGGCGAGCGAGCGGTCGTGCGGCTCCCAGGCCATGAAGGGCAGCGCCCCGGCGTCGTGGATCCGGCGGGCGCCCGCGGTGTCGAAGCCGCCCTTCCAGTGGGCGTAGAACTCCAGGACGTTGGGCTGCTTGCCGATCGCGTCGCGGTAGCCGGGCAGCGCGTCCATCGTGGCGGGGACGTCGGGCAGGGCGGCGCCGAGGTACTTGTGGCTCGGCCTGAGCAGTGGCGTGACGTCGTACGGGACGCCGGCCGGCAGGGCCTTGGGCGTGGCGGGCGCGGCCGGTGCGGTGCCCCCCGCGGCGGGGGTCGCGCCCGGAGCGCCGGGGGCGCCGGGGGCCGGGGTGGCGGCCGGGGCGGCCTGGGCGAGGTCCTTCTGCATCGCGAAGCCGGGGTCCTCGGGGCCGCACGCGGTGGTGAGCAGCAGGCCGGCGGCGGCCAGCAGCGGGAGCGCCAGCCGGTGACGGAGCCGGCCGGCCCGTCTCGGGTGGGCGGTCATGGCGATCACACTGCTTCCGTCGGGCGGGGCTGGACGAGGACCCGGCCCACGATGGTGGCGTAGAAGAGGCCGGAGGCGAGGACGAGGGCGAAGTTCAGCGGGCCCATGGTGAGCATCCGCCAGATGCTCAGCAGCACCCAGAGCAGGGCGGTTCCGCCGCCCCAGGCGATGACGCCGATCCAGAACCGCCGGGTCCTGTTCCGCTTGGCGCCGCTGGAGCCGGTCGGCTGCCAGGCCATCCGGTTGCGGCGCACGATGTCCCAGATGGCGAAGACGTGCGCCCAGCCGTACATCATGCGGGCGGCCCAGGCCTCCAGCCGGTAGGGGTTGCGGTGCCAGAGCGGGAAGATGACCGTCGCGTAGAGCAGGCCGGGCAGCACCAGCGCGGTGTTCTCCCAGCGGATCAGGTCGGGGCGGGCGAGCAGCAGGACGATCGGGATGAGCGGTGAGACGACGGTGAACAGCGCCGTGTGGATGTAGTAGAAGAAGCCGGACAGGTAGCAGGCCCGGGTGATCGGCCGCAGCTTGGTCTGCCAGAACTTCTTGCTGCCGAGCAGGCTCATCGAGCCGGTGCACCAGCGGTACTGCTGGTTGAAGAAGCCGCCGACGTTGTCCGGGCAGACGCCGGTGGCCAGCGCGACGGGTATGTACTGGAGGTCCCAGCCGAGGCGGCGCAGGTCGAACCCGGTGTGCACGTCCTCGGAGTGGCCGATCAGCGTGGTGCCGCCGTTCTCCTCCAGCGCCGCGCGCCGGTACACCGCGCAACTGCCCACGCAGATGGCGCCGTCGCTGCGCTGCCGGGAGACCTGGACGGTCCGGTAGAACAGCTCCTGGACGGCGCCGGCGCCGCGCTCGATCCAGTTCTGCGAGTCCAGGATGCGGAAGAACTGCGGGGACTGGACGATGCCGAGGCGGGGGTCGGCCTCCATGTAGGGGAGCATCTCGTTCAGCAGGTCCGGCCGGGGCGCGAAGTCGGCGTCCAGGATGAGGATGTAGTCGCTGTCGGAGTTGCGGAAGCCGAACTGGAGGTTGCCGGCCTTCTTGAACCAGCCGAGCTTGTCGCGGGTGCCGTACACGAACCCGAAGTCGACGGCCATCTGCGCGAGTTGCGGGCTGTTGCTGTCGTCGAGGACGTACGGGGTGACGTCGCCCGGGTACTGGTCGCGGAGCCGGGCGACGTGCGTCCAGGTGTTGTGCAGGACCTCGATCGGCTCGCCGGCGACCGGGAGGAAGATGTCGACGGTCGGATGGTGCTCGGGCTGCCAGGACTTGACCAGGGCCCGGTGGGCGGAGAGGTCGAAGGTCTCGTTGAAGCCGTGCACCCAGCGGGATATCAGGTAGTAGACGATGGTGAAGGCGAGCGGCGGTATGAAGAAGAGGAACCACGGCGTCGCGCTCAGCAGCCCGATCTCGCTGGCCACCATGCAGGCGAAGCTGATGAGGGAGAAGCAGGTCAGCACCCACAGGTTGGTGCGGGCGTAGAGGTACTTCTCGGTGTTGTCCGGGGGTTGGGGGAGCAGCCCCCACCGGTTGCGGGCGGCCGGGCCGCGCCGGCTGCGGCGTCGTGAGACCGGCGGCTGACCGCTTCCCGCGAGTCGCGCGCTCTCGGTGACAGTCACGTGCTCTACTCCCCCGAAGCCGTACTGAGTCTGAACCGTCCCCGGGTGGTGGCCGTTGTCGCTCGGGCACCAGGGGACGCCAGGATCGTACGGGACCGATCGCTCTGCGTCCGCTTCCCCCTGTTCGACCGGCCGCCCGGAACCGATATCGAGCTCCGATCGTGATGTGAACGGGGGTGCGGCCGGAGCGCCTGTGTACGGTTGTCCGTTCGACGGGCGAGGACGGTTCGGGGGAGAGCGATGGGCATCGAGGACGGCGCGGCCGGGCGCGTGGCGCGGGGCCTGCGGGCGGTCGCCGCCTTCGGTGCGGTCGCCGCGCTGCTGGCCGGGTGCAGCGGCGACGTCGGGGCGGTGGAGCCGCCGGCCGGCCCGGCGACGGCGCTGTCCGGGCCGGGCATCTGCTCGACCGCGCAGGAGCCGTTCCCCAAGCTGGCGATGGACGGCGGCGCCAAGATCCTCGAACCGAACCCGTGGAACACCGCGGGCACGGTCTGCGTGGACCCGGTCGGGGACAGCGGGTTCACGGTGTCCCGGATCAACGACTTCGTCCCGAAGAACCCGCTCGCCCCGGGCGCCTACCCCAACGTCTCGACCGCCCCGGGCGCGAGCGGACTGCCGGTGCCGGTCAGCGCGCTCGGCGACGCCACCGCCGACTGGGACGCCAACGGCCGGGTGAGCGGCTCCTTCAACCTCTCCTTCGACCTCTGGTACGGCTCCAGCCCGGACAACTGCCTGCCGGGGGAGAGCGCCGAGGTGATGATCTGGCTGGACGCCACCGACAACGTGCGGCCCGCCGGCGACAAGGTGGCGGACGCCCTGCCGTTCGGGGACGCGAGCTACCACGTCTACCAGGCGCCGATCACCGGCCCGCACAGCGTGATCAGCTACGTCCGCACGGCACCCACCCACACCACCCGCGGCCTCGACCTGCGGCTGTTCACCGCCGACGCGATGGCGCGCGGCTACGTCCCGAAGAGCTCCTACCTCTGCCGGGTGCAGGCGGGGTTCGAGGTCTGGAGCGGCGGGACCGGCCTGCGCAGCAACTCCTTCGCCTTCCACAACCGGGTCGGCCTGCCGGCCGGCGAGGTCCCGGCGGGCGCCCCGGGGATCTGCCTGCGGCACGGCGGCGGCGGGACCGCCGGCAGCCCGGTGACCGTCGGATCCTGCGGCGACCAGGCCGTCTTGACCGGGTGGACGGTGGGCAACGACGGCTCGCTGCGCGGCGGGGCGGCCTGCCTGGCGCCGGGCGCCGACCGCTCCTCGGTGACCCTGGCCGAGTGCACCGGCGGCTCGGCCCAGCGCTGGGTCACCGCCCCCGGGCAGCGGCTGAAGCACCCGGACACCGGGCTGTGCCTGGGCACCGCGGGCGGGGCGCTCGCGGACGGCACGGCGGTGCTCCTGCGCCCGTGCGCGGACACCGTCTCGCAGCGCTGGAAGCTGCCCTACAACGGGGTCGCGTGAGCCGGCGTCGCACCCGGGAAACCCCGGCCGTGCTGACGTTTCGTCCGCGCACCCCCCATGGGCGTGTCGGGGTGGATGCCCTAGCATTCGGGCCATGAGCGATCGACCGGTACCGAGTGGCGAGCCGGGCCAGCCCGCCACGCCACCGCAGCAGGCACCGGCCGGGGGGCCCGCTCCGGCCACCGGTGTGCCACCGCAGTTCCCGAGCGGAGCCTTCGGCCCCGCGTCCGGCTACGGGCCGCCGCCCGCACCCGCGCAGCCCCAGCAGATGACGCCGCATCCGGTCGCGCAGCCGGTGCCGCCGGTGCCGCACCAGGGCGGCGGACCCGCCCCGGTGGCGCCGGGGCCGGTGCAGCCCGGTCCGGTGGCGCCGCAGCCCGGCCCGGTGGCACCACAACCCGTCCAGCCGCAGGCGGTTCAGCCGCAGCCGCAGGCACCGATGCCGCAGCCCGGGCCGGCCGTCGGGCAGCCCTTCCCGCCGGGCCCGCAGCCGGGCCAGCCGCAGCCGGGCCAGCCCGTGGCGCACTGGCAGCAGCAGGGCGGCTTCCAGCCGCCCGTCCCCCCGCCCGGCCCGGCGGTCTCCCCGGCCGGCACGCCGAACTGGGAGGCGCTGGCCGAGCAGAACGAGCAGTCCGCCAAGCGCGGCCGCAGGCTCAAGCTGATCGGCGTGGTGACCGCGGTGGTCGTGGTGGCCGCCGCCGGTGGCGGCGGGTACTGGTACTACCAGCACGGCAAGGAGAAGACGCCGGTGCCCCACGGCGCCGGCTCGCCGACCCCGACGGTCACCGGCCCCTCGAACACGACGAGCGCGCCGCCGCTCAAGGGCATCGACAGCCCGCCGACCGTCGGCTCGCTGCCCGCCAAGAAGGGCGCGGCCGCGCTCAACCTGGGGGCGGACGCCAAGCAGGGGACGATGGCCGGGTTCTCCGGACAGGTCCTCAAACTGCCCAGCGGCCAGGACTCGTTCGCCTCGACCTCCACGTCGGTCGTCGAGGTCAACAAGAGCTTCACCGTCTCCGCGCGGGTGCTGGTCGACGTGCCCAACGGCAACCGCAGCGCGGTCAGCCAGGGCGACGGCCAGTACTACTCGTTCGCGCTGGGCCGGGCCGGCAACAACGGGCACGACCAGTGGTACTTCAAGGTCCAGGTGCCGGGCGGCGGTTCGGCGATCGCCTGGTCCAAGGGCGACGCGACGGTCAATCAGTGGGTGCTGCTGACCGGCGTGTACGACGACCCGTCGGGCCAGCTCACCCTGTACGTCAACGGCGCTCCGCAGTCCTCGGCCAAGTCGGCCGGGGTGCAGCCGAGCGGCAGCAACTCCCTCCAGGTCGGCCGGCTGAGCTCCAACTCGCAGTGGGCCGACCCCTGGCACGGCGCCGTCGCCGACATCCAGGTGTGGGACCAGGTGCTGCCCGAGGCCGACATCGTCAAGATCGTGGCCGGCCCGAGCTCGCCGCCGTCCATCGCGCCGACCGGCGCCTGGCTCGGCGGCTAGGGCCTGTCTTCGAACTCCCGTCGTCCGCCCGGAGGGCGGGCGGGGCGGCGTTGGGGTGCGTGCATCGCAAGGCGGAGGAGGGAGCCACTGCGG